>JBMYXZ010000043.1:0-4544 GCA_049608925.1 Alphaproteobacteria bacterium
ACTTTCCGCGGCTTGACCGCGGAATCCATTTAATTGTTTCATTTTAATTATTTAGCTGGCGTCCAGTACCGTCCTGAGTCAGGACCCGTCCGTAAAGAGCATCAAATCTATTTATGGATTAGAATTTCTAAGGAATTCTGCAGACATTAGGAAACATGCAAGTTATCAAGACTTGATATCTACATAAAACACTGAAAAAATTTGAAAAATGGATTCCGCGGTCAAGCCGCGGAAAGTCGGAGCATGGGGTAATGGGGGAAGAGCTCTAGAGTACTGGCCTTAGCTCCTTCAAAGGAATCATGCGCCCTAATAATATCCTGAACCAAATGATTGGTATATGCTCTCAGCTCATCACCCAAATTATTCCGGACACTTATGGGTCAAGCCGCGGAAAGTCGGAGGATGGAGTGATGGGGGGAGAGTACTAGAGTTCTGGCCTCAGCTCCATCAAAAGGAATTATGCGTCCTAATAATGCCCTGAAACCCATGGTTGATATATGCTCACAGCACATAACCTCAATTTATTCCGCGGACACTTATGGAAGCTGTTCAGGTGTAGCAGCTCACTCTCTAATTCGCTGACGCTTAGAATCAGGTTCACTATTAGAGTTGCTTATTTCAAACAGTAAAGGTGCAATTTTCATGCTTATAATATTGACCAGTATAGAAAAATCATCACTGATGGTTTTTGATTCTTTGTAAGATTCTAATGTTTGCATTAGGGATATCTCACTATTTAAAAAACCATCCAAAGTCCGGGCTCTCAACTTACTATCAACCCGGTCTAGTGCCTTAAGAAGAGCTAGAATGTAAACCCATCCTGATCGATGTACAGAAGTGTCTTCGTTGGTTGATTCCTTTCCTGGATTCAAAAAGCTAGCCAGCCTTGATATCTGATTTACAGAAAATATATCAGGATTATAACTCTGTAAGTAATCTCTAATTTCTCCAATATTTTCAATCTTTCCCGATAAGAAGGAAAGATTGCATTCAGCACATTTTGTTAAAAACGAAAGCACTTTTTCATTGTCAGAGAAATACAGTAGAAGTGTTTTGATGCAATCGTCGCCTAAAAAGTATTCTTGAAATAAATTACTTTGAAAAACAATGCTGATATACGCATCAATAGCTCGTTTGAGATTTTCTTGATTGTGTATGACTGAATATTTAGAGTCAAATTTATACGAGCCAAAACCGGTTTTACGGAGTCGTATTGGAATGATACACGCCATTCCTGGTGTGTTGCTCTCTTTATCTATGTCAGCCCTTGTGAAGGTGGTGGTATAGGTGTTGCCAAAATTGTCCTGAAACAAGTAATCACTATAGGCCGTATGCTTTATTCCAAAGTTAACCCTGCGTTTTTTCTCATTATCTTCAGAATCACTGTGCAGTTGTCTACCCTGAGCAACCAGACTAAAAATTGTTTCTGCGTATGATTTAGAGACTCCAAAATTCATAGCCATAATTGCCATGGCCTTTTCTGCAGTGAACCACTCGCTATGATCTTGTTCCCTCATATGTGAGATCAGATTATCTATACGACCAGTGCTGTCGCTAGCTATTAATTTTACATTTATTCCTATGTTGTTTGCAGCTTCAATAAAGTATGGGGGAGCATAATTAGGAAGAGCAGCTGCTAAACCATAGAATTTTTCAATTTTGATAGTTCTATTATTGGAGATAGGTTCTAATTCGGCCCTTAGTATAATGGCTGTTAGATTGGCCTTCTTTTTAGACAGCATAGTTAATGAGTTAAGAAATGTCGAATTTGCTTTACCTTTCTCATTTGGGTCGGTATTTAGATTTTTAAAACTCAAATGCTGCTGGATCAAAGGATCGTACTCACAGTCCTCTGTCCATTGAGTTGGGTGTTTTGCGAGCTGCCTTGGCAGTACGCCCAGTTCATGTAAATGACATGGTGCCATAAGTGAGAGGTCTAAGATGCAATCACCTGTTATATTGTCCAACCATAAAAGCGGGGAAAAACTCCGACGTATAGAAACCCATCCGAAACCAAATTCTTTTTTTAACTGAAGTAGTTCTTCCCACCCCTTAGAATATGGATTTATGGTTACTATTGTCGTGTTATCTATTTTCTCCCTATGAATGAGCTTGTTTTCGCTGACAACTGGGCCATCATTGTTGACTTGCGTTCTAGTTTGAGTTTGTCCCACGTTACTATTGCTGTTGTTTTCGAGATCCATAGGATCTGAAGCCATAGAACCGTTGCCGCAAAGGCATGCGCTAAGAAGTGCTAATAAAAAATATTTTTTCAAAGTATTGACCATTAAGAATAAAGATAATTAACTGAATTTAATATCGCACATGATTACATTTATTAACACCGGGAAAAACACCCATTTTTACAAGACAATACCTAAAAGGCTTCTAATCGTTATTTGAAATATGTTGCAGGCTGGCTTTGCAGTAATCGTATCCCGTTATAAATGTCAGGACACCTGCTATCCATAGACCAACAATTCCTATTTCATGGTTTGGCAGCCAAGAAAATGCCCCAGGTGCAATGATCAAACTGCCTATTGCAAACAACTGGATTGTGGTTTTCCACTTGGCCAATCTACTAACGGGAAGGGGAACATTAAGCTCAGCCAGGTATTCGCGTAACCCAGAGACTAAGATCTCGCGGCATAAGATTATAATCGCGGGGATTATGGCTAGGCCTGCAATGCGGTTTTGTTCCACCAGCATTAACAGTGTTGCTGCAACCAATAGCTTGTCTGCAATAGGGTCTAGAAAGCGGCCAAGCGAGGAACATTGTTGCCAAACGCGGGCGAAATAGCCGTCTAGGAAGTCCGTCAGACAGGCAAACAGGAACAATCCAGCAGCCAGCAAGTGATTGTAAGGCCCCGGCATATAGGCAAGGCCTATGACAACAGGGATTGCGGCAATCCTGGACACAGTCAAGGCATTGGGTAAGCTTTGCTTTACCTTGTCCTTATTGTCGGTGAAAATGGTCGAATATTTTTTGTGCAATGGACTTGCTTATCCCTTCTACTGTTTGTAAGTCACTAATGCTCGCCTGACTTACAGTAACCGCAGATCCAAAATGTTTCAATAGGGCACGCTTTCTTTTTGCACCAATTCCTGGAACTTCATCCAACATCGATCCTTTTAATGTCTTTGAACGCTTTTGTCGGTGTGATCCAATAGCAAAGCGGTGAGCCTCGTCCCGCAGGCGCTGGATATAGTAGAAGACAGGATCATCCTTCTTCAGTCGAAACATGTCTTGTCCTGGCATAAAGAATTTTTCTTCCCCTGGTGTGCGCGCCGGTCCCTTTGCTATAGAGACAACTGGTATGTCGCCCACACCCATGTCATCCATGGTTTCCTTGGCGACGTTCAGCTGCCCTTTGCCGCCATCAATCACGACCAAATCAGGCAGGGTATGGTGTTCGTAATCCTCACTAAGAGATTTCTTAAACCGCCGAGACAGCACTTCCCGCATCATGCCATAGTCATCACCAGGCGTTATGTCCTGTGATTTAATGTTATACTTGCGGTATGCTTTCTTTTCAAAGCCTTCGGGTACTGCAACGATCATCGCACCTATCGCAGATGTGCCACTAATGTGGCTGTTGTCATATACTTCTATGCGCTTGGGGGTTTCTTTAAGGCCAAAGGTTTGCTGCACACCCTCCAGCAGCTTGCGCTGAGAGGTTTTTTCGCTTAAGTGTCGCTGTAAAGCTTGCTTAGCATTAGCGGCTGCATTGCGGACCAAGTCTAATTTCTTGCCGCGCTGGGGCACTTGCACTTTCACATTATGGTGCACCAAATGGGACAGAGCCTCTTGAATCAATGGCAGCTTTTCTGTCTTTTGATTCATCAATATCAGCCGAGGAGGCGTCCGGCCAAAGTAAAACTGGCTCATGAAGGCCACCATAATATCGTCTAGGCTGTCTTCCTTATTATGCCTGGGGAAGAAAGCATGATTTCCGTAATGCCGGCCATTGCGAAAGAAGAATGCTTGGAAGCAGGTAACCCCTGCGTCCTGATGCACGGCGATTACATCAACTTCTTGCAAGTTTGGGATGTTCACCAGTTGTTGGGCTTGCACTTTGGTCAGTGCTTGCAGACGATCGCGATAGACGGCCGCTTGTTCATAGTTCTGGTTATCGCTGGCTTTCTGCATCAGCTTGCTAAGATAGCCTTGGATTTCACTGCTGCGTCCTTCCAGCACATCTATCGCTTGCTTCAGGGATTTTTTGTATTCTGCGTCGGATATCCAGCCGACACAGGGGGCGGAGCAGCGCTTAATATGATACTGCAGACAAGGACGTTTGCGGGTTGCAAAGATATTATCTGAGCACGATCTCAATAAGAAAACGCGATGCAGCATGGTCAGGGTTTCATCAACAGCATCCACGGAGGCAAAGGGGCCGAAATATTTGCTTTGTTTTGATTTGCGGCCGCGGAATTTTGAAATGCGCGGCCAATCGTGGTCGCCCTGTATCTTTATAAATACATGTGACTTGTCGTCGCGCAGCAAGATATTATAAGGCGATTTGAACTTTTTGATTAAGTTT
>JBMYXZ010000043.1:4554-11417 GCA_049608925.1 Alphaproteobacteria bacterium
TGAAGATAGTGATAATTCTTCTTTTTCAAGGTTAACAGTTACAGTTATAAGTTTGCTTCCAGCAATAAGGCATCAGATTCTGTTTCTGTTGTGACAAACTCCATGGAATATGTTTCAGAAATCATGCGCTGCAAGCGCAGAGGCAGCTTGCCAGGATTGGTATAGCTAGCAACGCGACGTTTCAGACGCTTGGCTTTACCGACGTATAAAACCCTGCTGCGTTCATCAATCATACGATAAACGCCAGGGGAGTCATCTAGCCGGCCGACGTAACCACGTATTACATCAATGCCGCGCTGTAAAGCTGGAGGGTACGTGCTGTTGCTCATACCCTCATATATATCATATTTTCTGACAGCTTAAACTAGCTTTACGTTATATCCCTTGCCCTTCAGGTATTCGATCATGCCATCTTGGCCTACCAGGTGTGCTAGCCCCACGACCATTGCAACCTTCTTGATCTTTTGCAGGTTGTCGATTTTTTTATTCAATAACTTCTGCCAAGCTGAATTCCTGTCGTGGAATAGGGCGCCATGCTGCATCTTATGCTCAACAAAGTCCAGGAAGTCCTGGTGAGTTTTTATAGCATCTGACGTTTGAAGATAGCATCGTGCAAGCAGGCTTTTAGAATCATTTTTCTGCAGGAATTCTTCGAAATATTCCCCTGTCTTGCCTAAGCCTTCTTTTACTTCTGAGTAGTGCGTCGACATTGCATCTGTCATAGCAACAGGCCTAGCAGATGGATTTTTTTGCGCGAGTTGAAGCGTTGTCTTGCCCTTATGATCATCTAGCTGTGTCGTAGGAATGCGCTTGGCATTTATCTTTTGATCAATGATGGCATCTAAATGACCTGCTTGAACACGCGCCCAGAAAGTAAGATAACGGCCTAATGCATGCAGAATAATACGCGGTGAAAACATGTTGAGCTCTACATCTTGACCCCAGATTTTCTTCATTGTCGGTAGAAAGTCTTTTTCGATTATTGTAATGTTCCCATCGCTTAAACCAAGTTTCTATAAACGATATGGTGACCAGTTTCCAAACACTAGGCCTTGTTCTTTCAGCTGCTCTAACGTATATGAGCTGTAGGGCGCAAATGCATTTCGATGTGATACAGCAAGATTACTTTCTGTTATAAAATGGTCTGCGTTAAGGATGTTCTGTTCAAAAGCCTGCTGATGGCCTGTTTCTTTTAACAGATCCTGCAGGTCATTATAGGCGACCGAATGGCAGGTGCCCAATAAGGTGATCTGGTGATCTGGCTTTTCTGGATGTGTTGCCACATACATAAATGGTTTGCGGACTTTGTGGTCTAAGTCCTCAAACTTTACTTCCTTGATGTCAAATTCGGGAATCGCAGCAACCGTTGTCTGGGTTGAAGTGGTCGCCTCTATATCCTCAGTGGCCTGAACATTTGCCGATAAGGCTAATAAACTAATACCAAAAACAATTGAATTTCTAATACTCATAATAAACACTCATTAATAAAAATAAAAAATAATAACTGAGTGTTATATTATGGGTTTAAGGTATAAATAAAATAGCTATATCTTGATAAGTATTATGATGATTGGGAATGGGTGAGGGAATACTGTTTTAGAATTGTTTAGCTCAGCTATGCATACTTCTGCGCTCCGTAACTTGTTTGCTAAGTCTCTACTGAAGCTTGCTCATTGCTATGCTGAGAGAGGATATAAGCTGTTGCTCATATCCTCTTGTTTATCATTGTGGTTTCCTAACTGACTCTGGAAAACCTTATCGCAACTTAAGTCTATGAGAGCATTCTACAGGAACACGAGTCGTCATAGCCCATATGCCAACCACATTTTCTGGTTGATCATCGAATATTGGATGATGTGGGGCTAATTCTCTGCCCACATAAGAGCCAGCATTTGGGATAGAATCGGTGCCGTTGTATGCAATAGCATCATCACGATTATTGCCAACTTTAACTTTTAATTTTCTTACATTCTTGAATGGACCTGCCATAGATTTGGGGCTGCAGGTATATTCTTGCTTTGTTTTGGTAACGTTGAGTATTTTTATCTTGCCGGCGGCTACATGATCTTTTCGGCTAATGTATTTTTCGCCAGATAGTTCTCGGGTAAAGGTTTCGCCCTCTGTTGGGGTTGCAACCACTTTAACTTTAATATCTCTGATATTGGGGTTACTCAACAGGTTTCGGGTACAAGTGGTTTGCTCGACAGCAGCTTGTTTGGGGATTTCTACCTTTAATTCCCTTTCTCTTTTGATGTCGCCATCCCTAAGTGTCTCATTATAATTGACAATCAGGTGATAGTTATATTTAAATTCAGGTAAACTTCTGCCATCATCCATCTTGCTGCCATCCAGATCATAAGCTGGCGCTTCATAAAACTTGGCATCAACCTCTATGCCAACGCAAAATGAATCCTCGTCAGCCGCCGCGTATACGTTGCAGACGATAAAAAGAGATAATAGTATATTAAAATATAAAAACTTCATGTGTCTCTCGCTTATTTTTATTGCATATTAATTAGCTCATGAAAGTATTTAATATTTTATTAACAAATTTGATGGGCCGATAGAAAAACCTGACAGAGTTGTGAGGCTATGCAGAGAATTAGAGGCTTTTCCGCCTGGCCCTGAAATTCTCACGTGCCATAAGCGCACAAGGCGTGACAATTAGCGTCAGTACTGAAGCAAAGAAGACACCGAACACGATCGCAGTTGATAACTGGCGCCACCATTGAGTAGAAGGGGCGCCATAGGTGATCTCAGCGCCCAGAAAGTCGATGTTGATGCCTAACATGATAGGCGTTAAACCCAATATGGTTGTAATCTGCGTTAAGATTACGGGCCTTAGACGCTGGGCACCCGTGCGTAATATCACCTCTTTGGCGTCTTTTATGCGCTCTCTTAGCCGGTCAAAAGTATCAATCATGATGATGTTGTTACTGACGATAATACCTGCCAGCGCGATGATTCCTAGGCCGCCCATCACAATGCCAAAGCGTTGGTTCATAACCAGCAGGCCAATAAAGACACCAATTGTCGACATCACGATCGAGCTTAAAACCAGTCCCATGCTAAAAAAGCTGTTGAATTGGGTCACTAAGATAATCGCGATTATAAACAATGCGACCATGAACGCTTTGGCAAGAAAATCACCGGTTTCTTTTTTGTCTTCTTCTTCGCCTTTAAATTGAACACTGATGAGCTTGGGGTCAAAGTCCGCTTCAGTTTCCAACCATTGCCGAATTTCTGTGATCTTTTCATCAGCTGTCACAGAAGGCAATACATCGGCACTGACCTTTAAGGCGCGCTTTGCGTTAATCCGGCGGATGACATTAATCTTGGGCTTTGGCTGCATGGTGACAAAACTGGAAATAGGTACTAATCCTTGTTTTGTCTGGATGCGAATGCGCTTCAATTGCTCGAGGGTGCGATAGTCCTCGGGGAAGCGCACCAGGATATCGATTTCATCTTTGCTGTCATCTGGGCGGAATTCATCAATCTTAATGCCATTGGTGACCAGCCGGATGGTTCCGCCGATTAGGCTGACATCGGCCCCAAACTTAGCAGCTTGGGCGCGATCGACGTTAATCTGCCAATCGATACCAGGGAGGGATGCGTTATCCTCGACTGCAGTAACACCATCAAGTGCCTCCAGAAAGCGCTTAACCTTCTTTGAGGAGGTTTCCAATAGTTCGATATTGTTCGAGCTAAGCTCGACCTCGATAGGCTTATCGGTGGGAGGACCTGGTTTGTTTTTGCGGATCGCCACGATGATGCCCGGAATATCCGATACACGCTCGAGGATGATCTCGCTGATTTCATCGGCTGTAGGGCGCTTCTGCCAATCGATGTACTCAACGGTTATTGCCCCTATGACATCTTCGCCCCGGGGTGGCCCTTTCCTGCGAGACCGGCTAGATACTTCGGTGTTGGTATACACAGATGTGAAATACGGCAGATCAAGAATGCGATCTTCAACGCGTTTGACCAGCGCATCACGTTCTTCCACGGATAAGTTGCCGCGTGCATGCACTTCAATAGCCGAGGTATTAGGCTCAACATTGGGGAAGAATTCAACACCACGACCAAAAGTTGCGTAGATGAATAGAATCGCAATTAGCAAAACAACCGTGCCCAGCATGATTTTCCAGGGGTGTTCTAGAGCGCGTTCAAGGATTTGAATATATGTTTGTGTGTGACCTTTGACGTCTTTTAGGTCTCCTACTTCACTGGCAGCAATGCTTTTGCGCTCTTCGATGTTTTGCTCGGATGCTTTACCAAAGATGGCCCCCAAAGTTGGAATGAAAATCAATGCCATCAGCATAGACGCGGTTAAAGTTGCCAGCAGGGTAATGGGCATGAACTTCATGAATTGTCCCACCACGCCGGGCCAGAAAAGCAAGGGCATAAACACGGCCAAGATTGTTGATATCGAGGAAATCACTGGCCATGTCATGCGCTTGGCGCCTTGCGAGAATGCTTGCACACGGTCCAGGCCTTCGGCCATTTTACGATCGGCGTATTCTACGACGATAATGGCGCCATCAACTAACATTCCGACGGCCAGAATCAGGCTGAACAACACGACGATATTCATGGTCAACCCTAGCCATTGTAAAACCAGCGTGCCAATCAAGAAGGATCCAGGAACAGCAACGCCGACTAAAAGGGCGGATCTGCCGCCTAAGGACGTCATGATGACGACCATGACCAGCAATATGGCGATGATCAAACTGTTTTGCAGGTCTCCCACCATATCTATGATCTTATCGGATTCATCCTGGGAATAGGTGATATGGAGGTGATCCGGCCATTCCTGGCGTACTTCTTCTGTAATTTTGCGGGCGGCTGCCACGGTGTCGATAATGTTTTCACCAGTTCTTTTCACGACTTCAAGGGCTACTGCGGGTTGACCCATTTCACGTGCATAGCCTTCGCGATCTTTAAAGGTGCGCCTGACGGATGCAACATCCGAGAATTTCACAACCGCATCGCCTTGTACCTTCAACGGCAGGTCAAACAAGTCTTGGGCAGATTGTATGAGGCCAGGCACTTTTATGGCCATGCGCCCCGTGCCTGTATCAATATTGCCTGCTGAAATCAAACGATTGTTGCGTGTGACAAAAAACAATACATCCTCGATTGAAAAGCCATATCCTTCCAGTTTGATAGGATCGATGACAATCTCAACGGCTTCTTCTTGCTCGCCAACAATGTTGACTTCCAGGACTTCTGAAACTTCCGCCTCAATTTCATCCTGCAGCTCGCGTGCCATACGATAAAGCGTACGTTGTGGAATCTGCCCAGACATGGACACAACCAACACAGGGAAGTGACTTAGATTGATTTCTTGCAGGACGGGTTCGTCACTTTCATCCGGCAGGTCAGGTTTGACCTCGTCAATTTTATCACGCACATCTGCCTTGGCTTTTTCCACATCAAGGCCAGCGTGGAATTTCAGCAAAACCACACCGCCGCCCAACCTGGCTGTGGAGCTCATTTCTTTGACGCCTTCAATAGACTGTACTTTTTGTTCTACAGGCCGAATCAGCAAGCGTTCTGCATCTTCAGGAGATATGCCCTCGTGATTTAACGAGATAATCAGCATAGGAATGCGAACGTCAGGAGTAGACTCTCTCGGAATAGATGTATAGGCCCCAAAGCCCATAAACATCAGCAGCACCAAGATCATCAAGACCGTGCGAGCAGATTTTATGGACCAATCGATTGGGTTAGCCATCAAATGTCACCGCATTGACTTTTTGGCCGTCAATGACATAGTCTTGCCCGTTGATTATCAATTGTATTTGTTCAGGAAGGCCAGAAACCCACAAGCCCTCGCGAGAATGTTCTGCTACCGTGATGGGGTAGAATTTGACAATACCTGATTCAACTATTTTAACCCCCAAAATCCCCGCATCGTTCAAGGATAAGATAGATGGAGATATCATATGCGCTTTGACTTGAGCGGTTGGTGTGTCGACCTCGGCAGTAAGGCCATCTCTTATTCTATGCTCGGGATTATCAAGGGTGAATTCAACTGTGAAAGTTCGGGTCTCTGGGTGGGCAACGCTGCCTATATAAGTGACGGTTGCTTTCAGACCGTTTTTGCTTGCCAGGCGCACCTTGCCAACACTGCCCATCCTGATAAACTGCACGTCTGCTTCGGAAACCTGGGCAACGATATTCAGCGGATGAAGTTCCACTAGCATAGCAACTTGATCGGCAACCTTAACGTAATCCCCTACCTCGACATAACGTGAATCAACCACACCGGTAAACGGTGCTTTGATGTTCGTGTCTTCAATGTCTGCTTCAATCCTGGCGAGAGAGGCCTCAGCTTTTTTCAGCAAAGCTTCTGATTCAGCCAACTTAGTTTGCGACTTAAAGGCTTTGGAAACCAGCTTTTTCGCGGCTGTATATTCTATCTCACGTTGCTTTACCAGGGCTTTTGCCTCTGCAAGTGTCTGTATCTTATCGCGTGGGTTAAGAGATAAGATGGGGGTGCCTTGCTCAACAACGGCGCCTTTTTCTACTAAGACTTTGTCAACTTGCCCAGCTACTTCGGCTCGCATGGTAACGCGCCGGTTGGCCTCTGTATGGCCGCGCAGTGTCAATATTGCCTGATGCTGCCTGGCGGTAGAGTTGACAATTTCCACGGTGAATAAGTCATCATCCTCGCTGTTGCCCGTGCTGTCTGTACCTTCGGGTATTAACGCACCAGCAACAAACCACAAGATGATTAACACAACAGCAGCATACAAAAGCTGCTTACTATCGATATTCTTAAAAGTTTGCATAATCCCCAGTATAGCAGTTCTGCTAGTGAATAGTTAGAGGGAATTTTGATGCCTTTTCCTTCATTG
>JBMYXZ010000044.1:0-11415 GCA_049608925.1 Alphaproteobacteria bacterium
TTAATTGTTTTATTTCACAAGTTTAGTTGTCACTATGCATAGCTTTAGCCCCCCACCAATCTGTAAAGACCATAAATCTATTCATGAAATTGAATCTCTAAGGAATTCTGCGTACAGGAGGAAACATACAAGTTATCAAGGTTTGATAGCCGCATAAAAAACTGAAAAATTGTAAAAGATAGATTCCGCGGTCAAGCCGCGGAAAGTCGGAGTGTTTGGGGCTGAGTGGAAAGACCTTCGAAACAGTATGGCTTTCTCTACACCATAAAATTAATACCCATCCCCCACACTTCGACGCTCCGGGCCTCGGTGTTCCCAGCTTTCACTATACGCACAAAAAAACCCGGGGTCGTTAAACCCCGGGCTCTTCAAGTTCTAAAATCAAACTTTACTTATGCAGCTCTTTTGAACTTCCAAGATAGCTTGAACTTAGCAGTTAGTAGCTCTGGCTCGATCTTTGAGCGAACTGTTACGTTGTCAAAGCGACCGTTTGCTGTGTTACCATCAACACGTACACCTGATACAACACGTGTATCAGAAAGGCTACCGAACCATGTGTAAGCAGCTTCAACACCAGCCATTAGGTGCTCGTTAACCATCATAGATGTACCAAGTGCTAGGCGGAAACCAGACTTGAACTTATCTTTTTTGTGAGAACGTGTTGCGAAAGTTGCATTTACGGCACCAGCAGCATTAGGCGCGCCAGCAGCATCCACTCTGATTTGACGAGGTGTGTATGTTGTCTTCATTTCCCAATCAGCACCCATCCAACCTAGAGCTAGGTATACAAGGCAATCATGGATGATTGCACCCGCGCGAACGTTAACACCGATTGCCCAGTCCATGTCAGCATCAACTTTGATGTTGTCACCAGCTAGGAAACCGTTGTTAGCAGCGTTACGAGCGTTAGGGCCAGTTGCTTGGAAATCACCACTTGCTGATGATAGATCACCAGTAAGCTCGATACCTAGTAGCCACTTACCGTTGAACACTTTGTCCCAACCAGCGTGTAGACCACCGATAACACCAAGAGCGGACATATCGCCATTCATGCTGATTAGGTTACCGTCACCGTTAAGTGCAATAAATGGAGCTGCTGCAGCTTGTGCGTTTGAAAATGCGCTTGCTGATGTACCCATGTCAGCGTTACCAACACCGATATGTGCACCAATGAATGGACCATTAAAGTTAGAACCAGCAACAGCTGTAGTAGCTGCTAGAGCTGATCCTGCGAGAAACATAGCTAATTTTTTCATTTTGCTTCCTCTTTACAATTAGTACCAATATAAGTACTAATTTTTAAGTTAATTCATCACAGACGGAATAAACCCATCCGTATCTTCAATTTGACAATATGTTTTTCAACCCACCTTCGTCAACGCATGGCCGTTAACCTTTGCCTACATTTATAAATCCCGTTGCATTAATAACACACTCTATACAATCGAGGCGGCTTCTGATATGTATAGTCAACTGTCTAAAACATAAGGAGAGACTATGTCTTGCACGCTTCGCTTTGCCCCAAGCCCTACTGGCAAGCTGCATGTTGGAAATATACGCACCGCCCTGGCAAACTGGCTGCATGCCCGCAAGCATGGTGGAAAATTCATCCTGCGCATGGATGACACCGATACCGATCGCAGCACAGAAGAATTCGCGCAAGGCATCCAGCGAGACCTTGCGTGGCTGGGCATGGATCATGATGAATTCCATCAACAGTCTCTGCGCTTTGACCGCTATGACCTGGCGGTGGAGCATCTTAAATCCACAGGGCGCCTGTATCCCTGCTATGAAACGTCAGAAGAGCTTACCTTCAAGCGTAAGCAGCAAATGGGACGTGGCCTGCCACCCCTATATGACCGCGCGGCCTTGAAGTTGACCGATGCTGACATTGCAAAATATGAAGCGGAAGGCCGCAAGCCTCACTGGCGTCTGCAGCTAACCTCGGACCTGGTTACCTGGGATGACCTGGTGCATGGTCGTATGGAGTTTCAGGGCGAGACTCTCAGCGACCCGGTGTTAATCCGTGAAGATGGACGTCCTATATATACATTGTCTTCAGTCGTTGATGATCTTGAACTGGGCATTACCCATGTATTCCGCGGCGATGATCACATTGCCAACACCGCTGTGCAGATCCAATTGATCCAAGCTTTGGACAAAGATCCCGCCAGTATCACCTTTGCCCATATGCCTCTGCTGACGGACATCGCTGGCAAGGGCCTGTCAAAGCGCCTGGATAGCCTTAGCATAGAACATCTACGCGGCACTGACCTCGAGCCTATGGCAATCTGCAGCTTTCTGGGAACATTGGGGACTTCTGAGTCTATTCAGACATTTGAATCAATGGAGGCTCTAACGCAACACTTTGATATCGCCAAAGTTACCAAGTCACCGCCAAAGTTTTCGCTCGATGATATGATCTCGCTGAATGCAAAGCTACTACACACCCTACCCTATGCAGCGGTTAAAGAACGCTTAGATGCTTGGGGCATTCCGGAGGCGTTCTGGACTTTTATCCGCGGCAATCTGAATTACCTGCCGGAAATCCAAACGTGGTGGACTATCTGTAATGGCGAGGTAACACCTCTTATTCAAGACCCAGACTACATTCAGGAAGCAGTTCAGCTGTTGCCGCAGGCACCTTGGAATGAAGAGACTTGGAAAACCTGGACATCTGCGGTAAAAGAACAAACTGGCCGCAAGGGCAAGTCATTGTTTATGCCTCTTAGAGAAGCACTGACAGGGTTGTCTCATGGGCCAGAGATGAAAGATATGCTGCCGATGATTGGGTATGACAAGGCCAGCAAACGATTACAAGGAACAGTTGCATGACACTGCACATATATAATTCACTGACAAATCGCGACGAGGCTTTTCAGCCTTTGGACCCAGATCATGTGACGATGTATGTGTGTGGCCCCACAGTCTATGACCGTATCCATATCGGTAATGCGCGCCCAATAGTGGTTTTTGACGTGCTGTACCGCCTACTGCAATCTCAGCACTCTAAAGTATCCTATGCGCGCAACATTACAGATGTTGATGACAAGATTAACAACCGTGCAAAAGAAACTGGCCAGCTGATTAAAGATTTAACGGCCACGACCATTACCTATTTCCACGAGGATATTGATGCACTAAACACGCTGCGGCCTGATGTCGAGCCTTTAGCAACCGATCATATCCCCGAAATGATCGCCATGATCACAACGCTGATCGATAAAGGCCATGCTTATGAAGCGGAAGGCCACGTCTTGTTTGCCATTGAAAGTCTATCGCATTATGGAGAACTTTCCGGCCGTAACATAGAAGACATGATTGCTGGTGCCCGCGTAGAGGTAGCGCCCTACAAACGCCACCCAGCGGACTTTGTCTTATGGAAGCCTTCCGATGCAGATACGCCAGGCTGGGAAAGCCCCTGGGGATATGGACGCCCAGGCTGGCACATTGAATGCTCGGCCATGAGCACCAAATATCTAGGAGAGACCTTTGATATCCATGGCGGCGGCTGTGACTTAATTTTCCCCCATCACGAGAACGAACTAGCACAGAGCACCGGCGTACATGGTCACGGAACATTTGCCAAGTACTGGATGCACAATGGCTTGCTGACCGTTAATGGTGAAAAGATGTCCAAATCCCTGGGCAATTTCATCACCCTGCACGAAGCCCTGCAACAGCACCATGGCGAAACCGTTCGTTGCATGCTGCTGTCATCGCATTACCGCCAATCTCTTGACTGGACTGAACAAGCGACAAAGCAGGCGAAGGCCAACCTCGATAAGTTATATGTGGCAGTGCGTGATGCTGATGACCTACCAGAGCACACCCCCATAGATGCTCAAGTTTTGGCCTCGCTGAATAAGGACTTGAATGTCCCGGGTGCCATGGCACGTTTGTATGAGATGGCAACGACAATTAATAAAGAAACGGATGCTTCTAAAAAGCAAACGATGCAGCACAGCTTGATGGCGTCGGCGCAGGTATTAGGCCTACTGCACGAAGATCGTGAAAAGTGGTTCACCTGGATCGCCCCAAGCAGCAGTGCTGATGACATTCTGACCAGTGACGAGATCGAGTCAAAGATCCAACAGCGTTTGGATGCCCGCGCCTCAAAAGACTTTGGCAAAGCTGACGAAATCCGTGATTTTTTGGTATCAAAAGGCATTATATTAGAAGACAGCCCTCAAGGCACAATTTGGCGACGTAAGTAAGTAATCATGACAAATACCCCTGCAATTATCTTGGTCAAGCCTCAGCTTGGCGAAAACATTGGTACCGCTGCACGTGCAATGCACAATGGCGGCTTGAAAGATTTGCGCTTGGTAAAGCCAAAGCTTGGCTGGCCAAATGAACGTGCTATTAAGCCTGCTGCTGGCGGCGCGGTTATTGTTGAATCTGCACGTGTGTTTGAAACAGTAGAGGACGCCATCGCCGACTTGAATGTTGTCTACGCGACCACTGCGCGCGAACGTGGCATGAACAAACCCATTTTTACGCCCCGTAAAGCCGCTGAGCAGTTTCACGGCTATATCGGAGATGGCGAAAAAGTTGGCATCCTCTTCGGCCCCGAGCGCACAGGCTTGAATAACGATGATATCAGCCGGGTTGACGCTATCATAAACGTCCCTTTGAATCCTGAATATACCTCGTTGAACTTAGCCCAGTGCGTTCTGCTGATTGCCTATGAATGGTACCAGGGCATTGCTAAGGCTCCGGATGAGCAACTGGACACCTCTGGCCAGGAAATTGCCAGCAAGCAAGAAGTCACTGAGATGTTCCAGCACTTAGAACATGAACTAGACCGCGGTGGTTTCCTGCGGGTTGAGCATATGCGCCCGACAATGGTGCGTAATATCCGTAACATCTTCCAGCGTCGCCCGTTGACCTCTCAGGAAGTCAGGACTCTTCGCGGCATTATTAAGAATCTGGTCGATCCTTATCATGCAAGGGATTAAGGGGCGAAAACAATAACTCGCAAATGTCTCCAACGTAATAAAAGTTGTATTTTTTCATTTTTCATGAGAAAAAGCTGATATTTTTTTATTTGAGAGCTTTTTATGTTTTTAAGACTTTTATTGGTTGCTTCTTTGGCGACTACTGCATTTTCTAGTAATGACTGTGTTCCTGGGGGCAATCAAGATTCGGAAAAGAAATATTCTAATCTCACCCCGAAAAAAGCATATGAACACCTTTTTAAGAACCCTGAATTAGTCGAAGATGAAGTGGCTTGCAGAAATTTCTTAAAGCAGTCTTTCCATGATAATCCTCAGAGCGATAGATTCATACCATTCAGTAATCACCTGTTCAAGGCTCTCTTGCACGAAACTCTTTCCATAAATTTTCCGAAAAAATGGCCTAATTTATTTAAGCATCCTATTATCGTTTTAAGATCCTTTATCACCAGAAATGGAGATATGGA
Source organism: Alphaproteobacteria bacterium (assembly GCA_049608925.1). Classification (GTDB taxonomy): domain Bacteria; phylum Pseudomonadota; class Alphaproteobacteria; order JAGOMX01; family JAGOMX01; genus JBMYXZ01. Next base: position 5,426 of record JBMYXZ010000044.1, read on the forward strand.
TAGCAAGACTCCCTATTTGCAAAATGAAAGGCACATCTCAACAGCAATAGCAAGCTTTTTGGCCACTCATTTTAATGAGGTCAATTCTTCTACTAGCGGCTTTCACAGCACACTTGCTGACATTAAAAGCCACTGTAACACCCTGAAAGAACTCTCTCTGCTAAATCCAAGCCAAGCCATCACAACTTTTCTTGTAAACATTAGAATCCCCAATAAAGCTCTTCTGAAAATGATTGATAGTCACTATATTGAAGTAGACGGTTTTATCAAACAAAATACCACTTCTTTTGAAGGTTATGCACAGCTTCTCAAGAAGCAAATATTGCTGTCATCCATAATTGAAATGCGCAAAAGTTTTACTGCTGCAGTAATTGCGTTTGATGCATTTAAGGACAAAACTATAGAGCCTATATCAAAAGCCATTGCTGCAAAACTTTCTATGGATATACAATCTGATGAAACTTACTGTGCGTTAAACAAAGTTGAGAGCGTAAAACAACTATTGTGCAAAGCGTATAGAAGCGACTACCGCTGCTTGTTGGCACTTTATAGGAATGTAAATAAGGCAAATGATCCAATCTTTAAACAATTGAACGGGGAAAGAATTGCTGATATTGCTTTCCGCATTGCTCAAATGCTCTTACTCACAAAAGATAAGGCAGGCATCAATAGCGCTCCTGTGTTCTCACTCAATAAAGATAAGGAAGACATCGATACGGCCATTTCCTTGGTTAAAATAGCTCATCATGCTCTCAAAATCGGTTCTCCCCGTAAAGAATTCATGTCGAGTATGGTCAAAAATTTCGAGGAATATAGAAAGGCCCTATTTGAATAGAGTTTTATTTCCGATAGAATTCCAGAGTATGATTATAGTGAAGGTTTTATAATGTTATTCAGATTAGCACTGTTTGTTTTTTTATGTCTTCCGCTGCATGCATCAGAAGACCAGCCCCCCTCGGGTTCTGCATCTCACCGCTGCCTAACCAACGCTATTGAATGTATAAACTTTCTGTCCGAAACTCACAGATCAAGCCATAACCTTGAGAGCATTATTAAAACCTTTGAAGCAAGCTGGGAAACTTTAGAGTTGGTTGGCACCACTTTAGATAAAAATGCTGCTCGAATTACTGTAGAGCATACACCTGGTTTATTTGCCCGATCTTTCAACAAAAACATACAAAATGGCGAGTTTCATCAGCCTTATACTTGTCTTGTTATTCGACTTTATTCATTATCACACTTGGAAAGATTCTCTAAAAACAATGGCTTTATCAAGAAATTTTTCAAGTGCTTGAAGCTAGATGATGAAAGCATCCTTATGCTGACAAAGCAGGCTATGAAGCAAACATATACATTTATCCAAAATGCCCCCGCGCAATATTTTCAAGAGGAGACATTCTTTCTTTTTATGGACCGCCTTAAAGTTAACTTAAATATTCTTAATCATCTTTCAGAAATGTCATTTAAGGATCTAAATAACCTGAAAATGGTTGAAACAATGCGCCTTGCGACCTGGCAGCAACTACCTCTAGCAATGGCCATGACCTGCTACAAAGTGATGTACGAAATACCTATCATTTCGATAAATTCTGTATATGACGCTTTAGAAGAATGGAAAAGCCCAACCCGCACCAGTATCTCTGATCAATTTATGGATCAGCTGGTTACACTATCATATCTATTACTGTGTGATTTCAAGGAAGGATTGAATCATAAAGTGAAGGCAGATCAAGAATGGGATTCATTCATGATAGCGCTTCTAAAGCACGAAGAATTGGTTGATAACATTCTTGACGAAGAACACTACGCAAACGCAAGAGAGCAATTCGATCAACTTCTGCGTGATATTGGAAAATCGCTAGCTGAGTTGGTTGCACAAAAGCCAGCTGACTTCGATGACTGCCTTAGGCTTTTAGCGTATACTTGGCAATATGGAGCCCCTACTACACCTCTGATTGTATATCTAGAGCATGTACACACCAATGTTAAGGGGTGCAAGAAAATTACTTCTAAAATGCTTAAGCATATTTACTTTCTTGAAGGAAAAAAATTCTGGGATCAATATCGTTCAGATGAGCCTCGTAATGGCCACTTACTCTCAGAAGCGCGCGATCATTTCACAGAGGCCCAGAAGTATTGCGCATTAAATGCCGGAAACCCTAGCGATATTGAAACGTATTTATCACTGATTTCAAAGGAATATGAATTAGCGCTCGCGCCCTCTTGCGGCGAAAAAGAAACTGTGCAATAAATCATTAAGGAATATTTAATTTTTGCGCGCTGCAGGAGAAGAAATGAAAGTTTCAATTGAGAGAAATGCATTTTTAAAGGCATTGAACCATTGCCATAGCATCGTTGAAAGACGAACGACACTGCCGATTTTATCGCATGTGTTGCTAAATGCCGAAGGCATGTCGCTAAAGTTGAACGCCACAGACCTGGAATTGTCTGTTATAGAGACCGTTAGCGCAACTGTTGTTGAGCCTGGCCGCAGCACTGTTTCTGCGCATTTGCTCCATGAAATAGTGAAGAAGTTCCGTGATGGTTCAAAAGTTGAACTATCAATGAACAAAGACACAAACCAGATCGAGGTTTCTTGTGGAAAGTCTAAGTTCCAGCTGCCATTCTTGCCGCCAGAAGACTTTCCAATTATCAAGACAACCGATTCAGAATTTAATTTCTCCCTGCCGCCTAAGACTCTTAAGCGCTTGTTTGACAAGACACGTATTGCAATGGCGACTGAGGAAACACGGTATTTCTTGTGCGGCGTATATCTACACACTTTCGAAGACCGTGAATTGCGCGCAGCTGCAACTGATGGTCACCGCTTAGCACGTGTATCCGTATCCCTTCCCGAGGGCGCACGCGGCATGCCGGGAATTATTATTTCCCGTAAGACAGTGAATGAGTTTTCAAAGATCTTGACTGAAACAAATGATGATATCCAGGTTGGGGTTTCTGAAACACAGATCACTTTCACTATGCAGAATGCTCAGCTAGTCTCTCGTCTGATCGATGGTCAGTATCCTAACTATGAAGATGCTATCCCCGATGACACCACGAACTCTCGCACGATGCATGTTAAGGTAAAGCCTTTCTTCCAGGCTGTTGACCGTGTTGCAACCATTGCAAATGATCAATTTTCAGGTATTAAGCTGTCGGTTGATGATAACCGATTGACGCTTAGCGCAATTAACGAAGAATCTGGCCAGGCGCGCGAAGAAATCGAAGTCGATTATTCAAGCCCTGAAGTCACCATTGGCTTTAGCTCTCGTTATTTGATGGACGTGACGCAACAGTTGGATCAGGATGAAGCTCAGCTGGCGTTTGCCGACAATGACTCTCCGATTGTTATTCGCCCATGCAATGACGATACGTCCTTATTTGTCTTGATGCCTCTGCGCGTGTGACGATCTCACAGGCAACCCAAGAAAATCCAACATATAATCAGCAGGCGGGTATATCCCGCCTGTATTTGCGTAACTATCGCTCTTATAGCGAGTTAACCCTGCAGGCCTCCCCTGCCCCGATTGTTCTTACAGGCCCGAATGGAGCTGGCAAGACCAACGTTTTAGAAGCAATCTCACTGCTATCTGTCAGCCGCGGTATTCGCAGCGCAAACATCCCAGAAACCCGCAAGCATGATGCGCCCATGGCCGAGCCCTGGAATATAGCCGCATTGCTGACATCTACCTGGGGAGACACAAAGTTAAGCATGGGTATAACTGGTGATGGTGAAAAACACTTGCAGGTTAATGGAGCCACTGTGGGCTCGCGTAGGCATTTCGCCCAGCACCTGCATGTCTTATGGCTAGCGCCGTCTCTTGATCAGCTGTTTACTGATAATGCATCAGGCCGCAGACGGTTTCTCGACCGCCTAATCAGTGGCGTTGATCCGTACCATTCAGCGCGCCTCTCTCGTTTTGAAAAAGCTATGCGGGAACGCAATAAGCTGTTGAAAGATGGACGCACCAATGCCTCGTGGTATCAAGCGTTAGAGATACAGATTGCAGCAGAATCTGTTGCAATTGCTGCAAGACGATTAGACTTTCTCGAACAACTGACCAAAGCTTGCAAGCTACTGAACCAATCATTCCCACAAGCCAGGCTGGCAATCCAAGGACCTGTCGAGGACAAATTGTCGCAGGCAACTGCTCTGGAAACCGAAACTTGGCTGGCGGACGGGCTGGCGCAATCTAGAAGGCTGGACGCAAGCTTGGGCAGAACATCCATTGGCGCCCACAAAGCTGATCTGATCGCTACGTTCTTGCCGAAAAACCAACCGGCAGCGTTGTGTTCAACTGGCGAGCAGAAGGCCCTGTTGCTATCCTTAACCTTGGCCGCCGCGCATGTATATCATGATACAGGCGAAGGCACCCCAATTTTGCTGCTGGACGAAGTCGTAGCCCACCTAGACCCAAGCAGACGATCTGCATTAATGCAGACAATTGAACAACTTGGCATTCAAACTTGGATGACAGGAACCGATGCGGATTTCTTTTCTGGATTCAGGGAAAAAATTCATCTTTTTTCTGTCGAAAATTCGACTATTGTGCCGCAAAACGTGCTATAAGATTTTATTGTTATAAATACGTATAAATAACGAGTCAAAGCGAGTACCCATGACCGACACACATCAAACACCCAATCAAGATTACGGCGCCGAATCCATTAAGGTTCTGAAAGGCCTAGATGCTGTCCGCAAGCGCCCGGGGATGTACATCGGTGATACGGATGATGGCTCTGGCCTGCATCATATGGTCTATGAAGTTGTCGACAACAGTATTGACGAAGCTCTTGCAGGGCATTGTAGCGAAATTGTTGTGCGCTTAAACCCAAATGGCTCGGTTACTGTACGTGACAATGGTCGCGGTATTCCGGTTGATATTCACTCGGAAGAAGGCATCTCGGCGGCCGAAGTTATTATGACCCAACTGCACGCTGGTGGTAAATTCGACCAGAATTCTTACAAAGTATCCGGTGGTTTGCATGGTGTGGGTGTTTCTGTTGTGAACGCGCTGTCGGAAAAGCTGGACCTGACCATTTGGCGCAACGGCGACAAGCATCATATGACTTTTGTTCATGGTGAATCACAAGGCCCTCTTTCTATTGCGGGATCTGCCGATGGCAATACAGGTACAGAAGTAACCTTCCTGCCGTCTAAAGAAACCTTTACCATGACGGACTTTGACTTCAAACGTTTGGAAAGCCGTCTGCGTGAGCTGGCGTTTTTGAACTCTGGCGTTAATATCAAGTTGGCAGACGCCCGCGGCGACGAAGTCGTTGAAGTTCTGATGCATTATGAAGGCGGGGTTCAAGCTTATGTGGAATACCTAGACCGCAGTAAAACCGCTTTTCACAAGCCTCCTATTATGATTGAAGGCGAACGCGACGGTATTTCTGTCGAGATGGCGCTTGAGTGGACTGACAGCTATCACGAAAATGTCTTGTGTTTTACCAATAACATTCCTCAACGTGACGGCGGAACCCATTTGGCGGGTTTCCGTGGCGCTCTAACCCGAGTGATTAACAAGTATGCCCAAACGATGGCAACTGGCAGGAAAGAAAAGGTCAACCTTGCGGGAGAAGATGCACGTGAGGGCCTGACATGCATTCTATCAGTCAAAGTGCCTGACCCTAAATTCTCCTCTCAAACGAAAGACAAACTGGTATCTTCTGAAGTTCGACCAGTAGTTGAAGGTATTGTAAGCGAGCGTATGGACCAGTGGTTTGAAGAAAACCCGGCGGATGCCAAAAAGATTGTTGGCAAAATATTTGAAGCTGCATATGCACGCGAAGCTGCACGCAAAGCGCGTGAACTTACCCGCCGCAAGGGTGCTCTGGAAGTTTCGTCTCTGCCAGGAAAGTTGGCAGACTGTCAGGAACGTGATCCAGCGAAGAGTGAAATATTCCTAGTTGAGGGAGACTCTGCAGGTGGAACAGCCAAAACTGGAAGAGATAGAAAATTCCAAGCAATCATGCCATTGAGA
>JBMYXZ010000045.1:0-11372 GCA_049608925.1 Alphaproteobacteria bacterium
TCCGTGTAAACCAAGCTGGTGAATTCGGCGCCCAGCAAATATACAAAGGCCAATTAGCGATCTTGAAAGATCCCCAAGATCAGGAAGTTATTTCGCATATGCTGGAACAGGAGCAAGTCCACCTTAAAAGGTTTAATGAACTAGTTGTTGACCGAAAAGTTAGACCGACTGCTTTGTCGCCTCTCTGGAATGTATTAGGCTTTGCACTGGGGGCGTCAACGGCTATTTTGGGCAAGAAAGCTGCAATGGCGTGCACGGTTGCTGTAGAAGAAGTGATTGATGAACATTATCAGGAACAGCTGGACACATTGAAAGACAATGATAAAGAGCTTACTGATTTGATTGAAAAATGCCAAGCTGAGGAGCTCGAGCACCGAGATATAGGACTAGAACACGGTGCCGAGGAAACTCCTGGATATACAGTTTTGTCTACTGCCATCAAAGGGGCATCAAAACTGGCAATATGGCTTTCTAAAAGGGTTTAAGCCCTTCTTGTCCTAATCCACAAACTATCGCGCAGGATGTTGCGCCCTGCAGCTTTATGTTTCCTGATAAGATTGCTGATATAGCCGCAGATCCGCTTAACTCTGCCGCTATTCCGAACTCTTTCCAAAGCCATCTGCTGGCATCCAACATATCTTGATCACTGACCAATACAATATCATCAACGACTTTTTGTATAAGGTCAAAATTCATCTGGCTGGTTTCTTTAATAGCCAGAGTTCCAACACGTGTTGTAATTGATTCAATTGAGACAATTTTCCCAGCTTTACAACTGTTGTATAAAGTTGGGCAGCCTTCAGGCTCGACCCCGATGATCTTTACATCAGGCTTGATGGCTCGGATTGCTGTGGCCATTCCACCCATCATTCCGCCACCACCGATTGGAATAATAATTTCTTCGAGACCAGGTAGGTCTTCGAGCACCTCTAATGCGATCGTACCCTGCCCATTTATAACGCTTTTATCGTCATAGGGGTGCAAATATATCCCATTAGATTCTTTCGTAAAGTCTCGTGCAGCATTACTGGCTTCATTAAGGTTTGTCCCCTCAATGATTATCTCCGCACCAAGTCTGCGTATTGCCTCGACTTTTTCTTCTGGTGTTGTGGTTGGAAGGAAAATAGTCGTCTTAATGCCATTTTTCCATCCTGCATACGCTACTGCACGTCCGTGGTTGCCTCCTGAAGCGGCGACAATACCCTTTTTTAGATCTTCCTTGCTGTGTTGCGCCAGTTTATTACAAACTCCGCGGTATTTGAATGATCCTGAAACTTGGAGCTGTTCCAGTTTCACATACAAACCTGGAAAAGATGGGTTACCATGGTCTAACTTAAACGTTGGAGTTCTGCGGATATGTGGAGCAATTGTGTTTGCTGCTTCTTTAATCTTTTCAATATTTACCATACTGCCGGCCTTGGTCTTGTATCCACGTGGACAAAGCCAGATCTTGGGTAATATCCGACGCCGCCCTTTTGAAATGATACTGCTGTATTTCGAATGGTCTTCAGTCTAACCCCTGGGATATAAAAATCAACCGCATTACCTGTTAAATGTTTACTATGTTTCGCAACACCGCGTTTTTTGCGGCGCAACATTTCATTGGTTTTCGGAGAACGATAACCACAAATGATCTCTAAAGGCTTTTTAGGGTCAACTTCCATCACCTTCACCACTTCCCATAAAAGCGTCATCAAGTCAGGGCACATTGTTGTTTCGTCATTTGTCCGCCAGTCTCTTAGCAAACGATTCAGGTCTTTTAGTGCTGATTCAACAAAACTGCCTTCAGCCCAGAAAGCTTCTTTGAAGAACTCGCCTGTATGGGTGTTATGCAGATGGAGACTGCGTTCAGCAAAAGCACTGCTGGGAACGCTTCTGGCTGCAACGATCTTTGGCGTTAGGATTGCCCCTGAAGTGGCTAGAGCAAAACTTTTGACAAATTGGCGACGAGATATATCCGAAACTATCATTAACCCTCAATAATATTATGGAAAATATAAATAACGGGTACTTTTAGCGGAATTTCCCCTGAAATGCAAGCAATCAAAACAGCTGCTTGCTTGTCTTTGTCCAAGTTCCATTGTTGTTTGTATAGCTGAACTTTTCCGACTTTTTATAAGGTGTTGCAATGTCCATTGCCTCCCAATCTGTTGGATGCACCCGTATAATCCCATAGTTATCAGGCAGTTGTGATAGATTAAACGTCCCTTCTTTCAGGCCAGCATTCAGGAAATAGACCTCTTTCACCCCATCTATTGTTTGCTTCCAGTATTTTTGCGCCAGTATTGGATCCTTGCTTGCAGGAATAAGCTCAGCGGTGCCGGAAACAATAGCCTGAGCAAGATTCTGATAGTTCACCATGCAAATCGAGATGTTTTGATTTTCCTCGAGCGCTTTCCACTTCGGGCTGCTCGTGTTAGCAATCAAGATAATGTCACCATTTTCTTTAATATCCCAAATTTTCATAGTCCGGACCGTTGGCTTGCCGTCAATTATCACCGAAACCTGCCCATTTATCGCATTTTTTGTATGATTAAAGAAAGTATTGAGAAATTGATTAAGATTCTGCGGCATTGTTTTTTCTCCTTGGGCAAAACACCCTTGTGTTAAAACAGCAAACAACAATAAGGATGCAAGCTTGTACATGACGTTCTCCTATGAATTTTTCTGTTAATTCATAGCAGTAGACAATGAAAATATACAGTGATTTTTTAAGGTAGAGCTGATATCTTTTTAAGAGATAAATTTTCTTCGAGGCTGTTATTTCTGATACTTTTTCAACTTTTGGCATGCAGCTGTTAATTTTTGCTGTTCCAATTCTTGTAGCGATCACATTTCATGAAGCTGCGCATGGGTTTGTTGCTCATTGGCTGGGCGATGATACCGCTAAAAAGCTTGGCAGAGTAACGCTGAACCCTCTTAAACACATTGATTTTTTTGGCACCATCGTTGTGCCGGCGATGCTTTTGCTGGCGCGAGCACCATTTCTATTCGGCTATGCCAAGCCCGTTCCTGTCAACTTCAGAGGGTTAAACTCGCCCAGGCGAGATATGGTTTTAGTGGCTGCAGCAGGTCCTGCAACAAATTTAATTTTGGCTTTAGTCTCAGCAATACTTTTGAAAATAACCACCGTAATCGTAGGCCCCATTGGCCCTCCTTCTATGGGAGTCGAAATACTTGCAAAAGCACTGATTTTTTCTATCAGAATTAACTTAATTTTGGCGGTTTTTAACATGCTCCCACTCCCCCCACTTGACGGTGGTAGAGTTGCCGTAGGCCTATTGCCTAATTTTCTTGCAATTCCTCTTGCGAAACTTGAAAACTATGGCATGTTTATTCTGCTTGGATTGATCTTCCTGGTTCCTTTTGCCGCAGGTCAATTGGGATATGATATCAATCCATTTGCAACGATAATTTTGCCTCCTGTAGAGGTATTAATGCGTATCATTACAGAAATTACAGGGCTGTAAGCAAAGGTGGTCAGATGATAGATGAGTTATTTCCCGAAATTGAGCCATACAACACTGGCTTCATTGAACTTGATGATATTCACACTATGTATTTCGAAGAATCTGGAAATCCCGATGGTATACCAGTAGTCATCTTTCATGGCGGCCCCGGTGCAGGCAATAAACCGCAGAACCGTCAAATATTTAACCCATCAATCTATCGCATTATTCTTTTTGATCAACGTGGGGCGCTAAGATCCACTCCATTGGGTGAATTAAAGAACAACACGACTGATCATCTGGTAGCTGATATAGAAACTTTGCGTGAACATCTCGGTATTGAAAAATGGCTACTGTTCGGAAGTTCCTGGGGTTCAACCTTAGCGATGCTTTATGGAATAAAACATCCAGATCGGTGCTATGGGTTTATTTTACACGGGATTTTCCTGGGTAGACAGCGTGACATTCAATGGGGAGGCAATGGCGTCAGAGCATTTCACCCGGAAGCCTGGAACGCCATGATGGACTTTTTACCTGAAGAAGAGCGAGACGATCATACTAGCGCTTACCATAAGCGTATTACCTCGCCTGATCCTGCCATACATTTACCAGCTGCTGCGGCCTATCTACAGTTTCAGTTCGCAATCTATACCTATATCCCAGAAGAAGATTGCTCGGATTCGGATTCTAATGATGACGAACAGCAAGAACTTCCCCTGCATTTGGCTAAAATCGAGATACACTACTTTGCCAACAATTTGTTTATGGAAGACAACTATATATTGAATAATATCAATGCAGTATCGTCTCATCCTGTAACAATTATCCATGGACGTTATGATATGTGCTGTCCCCCCGAAGAAGCTTATGAGCTGGCAAAAGCATGGGGAGATAATGCCCAGCTAATAATGATTTCAGATGCTGGTCATTCAAAAACCGAGCACAGTGTCATACCCGAATTGATTGAAACGCAGGATGTATTTGCCGAAATCATTGGCCAAGCATCTCAGAAAAATCATCTTCAATCTTCATAGATGTTTCTGGAATCTCTTAAACCACAGAAAATTGCCAGTTGTCCTGATGGATATATTGGCTTTGCTTTGCACAAGTTATTTAAGAGCAAAGGCCCTTTGCTGCACATTGCCAAGGATGACAGACAAATGGCTTCTCTTGCCTCTGCCTTGGAATTTATTGACCCTGAAGTTCGCGTTTTGACGATCCCTGCTTGGGATTGTCTGCCATATGATAGAAATTCTCCTCGGCCAGATATATCAGCCAAGCGAATGGAAGCTTTTTCCTGCCTGCCAACAAATGGAATCGTTATTACAACTTTGAATAGTCTACTGCAACGTATTCCACCTGAATCAATTGTACGTGGTTTTCAACAAGTGATATCGAAAGATGCCAGCCTTGATATTGAGAACTTCATCTCAACCCTGCCCAAACATGGGTATTTTCGCTCCAGCACCGTCCGTGAAACCGGTGAATATGCTGTACGTGGTGGTATCATTGATATTTTCCCGTCTGGATCAGACATCCCTTATAGAATTGACCTGTTTGGCGACACAGTTGACAGTATCAGAACCTTTGATCCTATGAGCCAAAGAAGTTTGGATCATGTCACGTCCTTTAGTCTCGGAGCAGTAGGTGAGGTGCAATTGGATGCGGAAGCTATTGATAACTTTCGCTCAACATATATCAAAGAATTTGGCGCCAAGTCAACAGCAGATCAAATATATACAGCGATAACAAGTGGTCAAAAACCCTCTGGCTTTGAACATTACCTCCCTCTATTTTACCCAGAAATGGGCACTATAGTGGATATAATAGGGTGTCCAACCGTGTCTGTTGATCATCATATTCAACAAGAACTCGATAACCGTTACAACGATATTGAAGATTACTATCAGACACGTAAAACCTATCTTATTGGTAAGCAAAATGAACAGGCTTACAGGCCGCTGCCACCTGAAAAACTATACATTCTTGAGCCTGAATTGCTAGAACGACTGAAAACCTTCAATTGCGTTGCAATATCCCCTTTTACAGAAGATGGAGAAGACCTGGAGCATGCTGGTGCCAAGTCACATACGTCCATACTGGGCAAGAAGGGTGATCAAAATGCCAGCATATATACTGTCCTAACCGAAATAATAAAGCAGGCACGCAGTAATAAGAAAAAAGTTTTGATATGTGTTAGCTCGATCGGAGTTGGCGAGCGAATTGTTAAAAATTTGTCGGAAATAGGCAGTATTACCCCTGTTTGTGTGCAAAATTTAGGGGATATTAAACCTGTTTCTTGGTCGATTGTAGATATAGAACATGGATTTGAAACCGATACTCTGCTTCTTTTGACAGAGCAAGATATTTTCGGTGAGCGACAATCTCGCCCCAGAAGGCGCATCCGTAAACCAGAGATGTTAATCCAGGAAGCTTCTTCGCTTCAACAAGGCGATTATATCGTTCATGAAGATCATGGTATTGGCCAGTTTATTTCCCTAGAGACGGTTAGCGCAGATGGATCTAAGCATGATTGTTTATTGCTGCATTATCACGGAAATGACAAGCTCTTCTTACCAGTTGAAAACTTATCTTTGCTCTCTCGTTATGGTTCAGAAGATTCAAACGTTAAGCTTGATAAATTGGGTGCAGCGGGCTGGCAAGCGCGCAAGTCAAAAGTAAAAGAACGCATAAAAGAGATTGCCGCCGATTTGCTGAAAATCGCTGTGGAAAGAAAGCTCCGTAAAGGCGAGATTTTCAGATCTGAAAATGAACAATACGAAAACTTTGCCGCCAAGTTCCCCTATACCGAAACAGATGATCAAAACCGCGCCATATCAGAAACACTGAATGATTTGAAATCTGGAATAGCCATGGATCGTTTGGTTTGTGGAGATGTAGGCTTTGGTAAAACTGAAATCGCAATGCGGGCAGCATTCGCAGTCGCAAATTCGGGCAAGCAAGTAGCAATAGTTGTACCCACAACTTTACTGTGTCACCAACATTTCAAGAATTTTCAGGCACGATTTCTAGGGTCAGGCATAACAGTTGCCTCGTTATCTAGATTAGTATCTGCCAAGGATAAAAAAATTGTTCAAAATGGGCTTACTTCAGGCGATGTTAACATCGTCATTGGCACACATTCTCTATTGTCTAAAAATGTAAACTTCAAAAATCTGGGTTTAGTCATTATTGACGAAGAACAACACTTTGGTGTTACGCAAAAAGAACGCTTAAAGCACCTGAAGTCAGAAGTACACGTGCTGACACTAACGGCTACTCCCATCCCACGTACTCTGCAAATGGCAATGACGGGCGTACGTGATATGAGCATTATCGCAACGCCCCCTGTAGATCGCTTAGCTGTTAGAACTTTTGTAAATACCTATGACCCCGTCATTATCAAAGAAGCGATTGAACGTGAAGTGCATCGAGGAGGACAAGTTTTCTATGTTTGCCCAAGAGTCGCAGATTTAGGCAAGGTATTTGATGAACTGCAAGAAATAGTTCCCGACGTACGTGTCGCCTGTGCGCATGGACAAATGCCCGCAACTGAGCTTGAAAAGGTAATGTTAGGCTTTAGCAATGGTGAGTCAGACGTCCTATTATCAACCAATATCGTTGAATCGGGTATTGATATACCAAGCGCAAATACCATGATAATTCACCGAGCGGATCGCTTTGGATTAGCACAGTTGTACCAGTTGCGCGGCAGGATTGGACGCTCAAAGACCAGGGCCTATGCGTACCTGACGCTGCCAATTAATCAGCCCCTTTCCGACACAGCACAAAAAAGATTAGAGGTTATGCAGTCTCTAGATAGCCTCGGAGCCGGTTTCCAGCTGGCTAGTTATGATCTAGACATTAGGGGTGCAGGGAACCTTCTAGGGGATAAACAATCAGGACACATTCAAGAAGTCGGTGTCGAGTTGTACCAACAAATGCTGTCAGATGCTTTGGAGGAAGCGCAGAAAGGCTCACAAAAAGTTGATAAGTCTTGGACACCGCAGATTAATATGGGTATTCCAGTGTTCATTCCAGAGGAATACGTTGATGACTTATCTGTACGATTAGGTCTGTATAGGCGCCTGTCATATCTAGAAACATCCGCGGAAATTGAAGATTTTGCCTCTGAAATGATTGATCGTTTTGGCAGCATTCCTGATGAAGTTCAGAACCTGCTATTTATTATGGAATTGAAACAGCGGTGCAGAAAGGCAAACATTGAAAAGATTGATGCTGGCATCAAGGGCGCGGTAGTTACCTTTAGAAATGATCAAGCTTTAAATCCAGAAAAATTAATGGGCTATATTCAGCAAAATGCAGGCGTCATTAAAATTCGTCCAGATCAAAAAATGGTATACATGGGCTTGTGGAATAGCCCAGGCACCCGCATGAAAGCTGTCAGTGATGTTGTAGCCGAGCTTGTTGAGGTGTCCTCTACCACCACCTAGAAACGAGATCTGGGCCTGTATCCAGTGGCATTTCATTCAGCGTGTCGAGCAGCGAATCGGGAGACGGAATAATTTTGTAAAATTCTCGATGTTCAGGCCGGACAAATGTTTCCTTAATCATATTCGCCACAAAAGTATCGAATAATGGAGACCAATACTTATTCGTATCAATGAAGATTATGGGCTTATTATGCAAACGTAGCTGCTTCCAGGTAAGAATCTCACATATTTCATCTAATGTTCCAAAGCCACCGGCTAGAACAACAAAAGCATCCGAACGCTCGTACATCAAACGTTTTCTTTCATGCATCGTATTTACGATAACAAGCTCAGATATGCCTTTATGCCCCACTTCTGTTTCATGCAAGTGTTGTGGGATAAACCCTGTTGTATGACCGCCATGCTTCATGACACTGTCAGCAACAACGCCCATTAAACCTACCTGCCCGCCTCCGTAGACAAGGCCTATATCATTTTCAGCTAGGATTTTACCAAGATTAGAGGCTGCTGATTTAAATTCGTCCGATGCGTTATTTGATGATCCACAGTAGACACATATATTTTTGGCTGATTCCATATCAGTTTCTTTCCTTAATTTATTTCATTGTACCTTGGGCTCATTCTTTTTTCTAAGGCTTTTTGCTTTACAGAACGTTGTAGTTTCTCAAAAGCTTTTTGCTCAATCTGCCGAATTCTCTCACGGGACAAGTCCATTTCATCTGCAATATCTGATAATGTAGGTGGGTTGTCGGATAATTTACGGCACATCAAAATATGTTGCTCACGGGCCGAAAGACTATCCATTGCAGACTTCAGAAGCTCTCGTTTCTTATCGAGATCATCGCTGTTCATCAAAATTAGTTCTTGATTCTCCCTATCATCCTCTAACCAGTCTTGCCATGAACCTCCTTCAGCATCTTTAAGGGGGGCATTTAAGGAATAATCAGGCCCAGACAGGCGCTGATTCATGTCCTTGACAGATTCCTTACTGACCTTTAGTTTTTCTGAAATTAAGGTAAGAGATTTTTCTGATAATGTATCCCCCATTTCACGCTCTTCAAGCTGATTTTTAAGTTTCCGCAGGCTGAAAAACAGCTTTTTCTGATCACTTGTTGTGCCCATTTTAACCATTGACCATGACTTTAGCACATAGTCCTTAATACTGGCCTTAATCCACCAAGTAGCATATGTAGAGAACCGAAACCCCTTTTCAGGGTCAAAACGTTCAAGAGCTTTGATTACTCCAATAGTTCCTTCTGAAATCAAATCTTGAAGTGGAAGCCCGTAGCCACGATATCCAAAAGCTATTTTACTCACTAGTTTAAGGTGTGAGTTTACGATTCTGCGAGATGCAGACCTGTCTTTTGATTCGACATATTGACGCGTGAGGCTAAGCTCTTCCTCAGCAGTCAACAGTGGATATTTTTGTATTCTAGCTAGGTAGGAACGTATCCCGAGGGTTTCCCCTGTACCATTATTCCTTTTGCGATCTATCTCAGTAGCCATATAACCCCTATAAATACTTCATGTACTTATATTGTAGGGGAAAAAAATCTTAAAATGCCTAACGATAAGTTAACGAATGTTAAATGGCTTG
Organism: Alphaproteobacteria bacterium; assembly: GCA_049608925.1. GTDB lineage: Bacteria > Pseudomonadota > Alphaproteobacteria > JAGOMX01 > JAGOMX01 > JBMYXZ01. Next base: position 9,501 of record JBMYXZ010000045.1, read on the forward strand.
TGACGTTTCTTCAATTTTTGACAGTCTTGTAATAAGTTCGTCCAGTTCTTCCAGAGATGAAAACTTAAGACTGATGTTGCCTCTATGGCCATCAATCCGGATATCCACCTTAGTTTTGAGGACGCGTTCTAATTGATGCTCAAGATTCAAAATATCATCATCCTTACTGTGGTGTGATTGCTTGCGCCCTGAGTTTTGATCGCGTGCACGCTGTTCGACCTCACGCACATTGAGATTCTTTTCAATGATTTCCTGAGCAAGCTTTTCAGGATCATTAGAGTTGATCAGCGCACGCGCATGGCCTGATGATATTTTACCTTCATTCACCATATTCTGTACTGATTCAGGCAAGTTCAATAATCTCACCAAGTTTGCAATATGGCTTCGACTCTTTCCAACCTTCTTGCCGAGTTCATCTTGTGTGTAACCTCTAGAATCCAATATTTGCTTGTAGCTATGGGCTTCCTCAATTGGTGACAAGTCCTGGCGCTGGATGTTCTCAATCAGTGCGCTTTCAAAACTAATATCGTCGGTCATCTCTTTAACGACGACAGGTACTTCTTCTAACCTAAGCTTTGAAATAGCTTGCCAACGCCTCTCCCCAGCAATTATCTCATACTGTCCATTTTCTGTTTCGCGCACCAGGAGTGGCTGTAAAAGACCATAGTGCCTGATGGAATCAGCGAGTTCATTTATTTCTAGATCAGTAAATCGCTTTCTTGGTTGATTTCGGTTTGGATGAATCTGTTTTACAGGCACAACCATATAATCTTTTTTCTTTTGGGTATTTCCATCTCTATCAAGGGAGTCAGTTCCCAATAAAGCTGATAACCCTTGCCCTAAAACCTTCTTAGGCGACGCGCTTGCACTCATAAATCCCTCTATCCTTCTTTATTATCTCAGCAGCTAACTTTATATATGCTCTAGATCCAGAGCTGGTTACATCGTAAATAAGTGCTGGCAATCCGTGTGAGGGTGCCTCACTAACTTTAACATTCCTAGGGATCACTGTGTTCAATACAAGATTCCCAAGTGTGCCTCTAACATCCTGTTCAACCTCAAGATTAAGAGAATTCCTTTTATCAAACATCGTCAATAGTATTCCAAGAATCTTAATCTGAGGATTTAATTTGTCTTTAATTATCCCTACAGACTTAATAAGATGGCTAAGCCCCTCAAGCGCATAAAATTCACATTGAAGAGGTATAACAATTGAATCAGCCGCAACAATTGCATTTATCGTCAATAATCCCAGAGCTGGTGGACAATCGATGATGATATAGTCATATTTCTCTTTATAGTCTGCTAGCTTACTTTTGAGAAAGTACTCCCGTTCTGATTGCGTGCTTAGTTCAACATCAATGGCAGCAAGATCGGGGGTAGACGGTAAAAGTGTCAGGTGGGGAATGGCAAGCATTCTCTCGACATTATTAATGTCTTCCTTTGCCGTCAGCACTTCATACATTCCTGAATTATATTTTGTATGGTTGCCACTTACACCAGTTGATGCATTACCTTGAGGATCTAAGTCTATCAATAATGTTTTTTTGGAAATGGCCGCAAATGCAGTTGCCAAGTTAATTGCAGATGTTGTTTTTCCAACGCCCCCCTTTTGATTGGTAACTGCAATGACATGGGTCAAGGAATTGCTCCTGTTATTTTTCTCTTATGTTTTTTACCTTGATTATCACCCCGGCACAAGAGCCTTTCTGGTCGAATACATCATAATCAAAATCAAATTGTTTTTGAGCCTCAATAATTTCATCTTTATAGCTAGCACCCTTCATAAAAACTCCATTGTGACCGAATTTATGAGTAAGGCGAATCAAGCCACAAAGATCTGTAAATGCTCGAGCAGTCACAAAATCTTGA
>JBMYXZ010000046.1:0-11297 GCA_049608925.1 Alphaproteobacteria bacterium
CAATGATCTATCGGGAAATCTGTATCGTCTCGAGTCCTCACCAATCCGTAAAGACCATCAAATCTATTCGTGGATTTGAACCTCTAAAGAATTCCCCAGACTGGGGCGCATACAAGTTATCAAGATTCTACATCTATATATGACACTGAAAAAAAGAAAAAATGGATTCCGCGGTCAAGCCGCGGAAAGTCGGAGTATGTGAAGTTGAGTGGAGAGCGCCATGAAACGCCCAGCTCTTACATCCTTTACTAAATTATCCCGGACACCTATATCCACAAGCTAGAAATCCGTGTCACTATCCATCCCAATTCAGCGGCTATATATTTCTGCTATACGCGGCAATTATAAATTGCTAGCCTTTTCGTTGGTATCATTATAGTTAGGAGAGTTTTTAATGAAATCAGTAATCTCAATGGCCTTGGTCAGCATTGGTATTATCAGTGCAGGATACTTTGTAGGCGATGGACTGGGTAATATTCGCAGCTCGAAGAAAGTTATCCACACCAAGGGGATTGGCGAAAAGAATGTGGATGCAGACTTTGCTATCTGGACGATTAAATTCTTCGTCAACAGCGATAATTTCCAAGAAGCAAAGCAGCAGTATGAAGTGGACCTTGGGGTTATTAAGGACTTTCTTAATGCAAATGACTTCAAAACAGATAATATCGAAGTGCAGGTGCCGAATATTGAACATCGTGTTGAGCGCGATGCGCAAAATAACTATGCCAAGGTAGCTGAAACTTTCGAAGTTTTAGGCACTGTGGTTATCAAGACCAGTGATGTTATGAAGGTGGAAAAAGTCTCGCAGAATACTTTCCAGCTGCTGCAAAAGGGTATATGGCTGAAGGGTGATCAGTATCAAACAAACCCAAAGTATATTATTACAGATTTTGATCGCTTCCGCCCTGAAATCTTTGCGCAAGCAATTGACAGCTCTTACCGTATGGCAAAAGAGCTTGCGAAAAAGTCAGATGTTAAAATAAAGCGCGTCACTGATGTGGACCAAGGTAACTTTTCCATCAGAAGCCGCATCGGCAACGAAAACGAAGAAGCATACCGCGAGAAAAAGGTACGCGTCGTTAGTTACGTAACTTATGAGATTGAGTAAATCTGAATAGGATTGAACCGTTGAAAATGGGGCTGCTTAATGTATGCCCTATTTTTTTGTGGCTAGATCTAGCTGTGGTATTTGCACTCTAAAATTATTACGATCGTCATCCAGAGAAAACTGGGCCTAGCCCAGTGTAGCGTAGGGATCCAAGCCATAAGATCATTGGCAAAGCCAATGGCTTTATCTATCTCTTAACGAGTAAAAGCAAAGCTTTTACGCTCGTTGCTTGGATTCTTCACTTCGATGGAGCTCCTTCGGCGCACAACTCATTCTGATTGACAAGAGTGGGAAGTATACATCGGAAACTGGGCTAAGAACTGATCATAATGGTGCGGCAACATTCGCACTTCCAGGTCGGTTTTTAGCTCGTTTTCGTTGCGCTGGAGGACTTCGCCATGATCATACAACCACGCCAGCGCCTTGCCATCATACGCGTCAATGGTGATCTTGTGGATGATCTCTAGCTTTGACAGGCTATCTTCTATGCGCTGAAGCAGTTCTTCCACGCCACTGCCATCAGCGGCTGATATCGGTACAACTTTTTCGCGATGCTTCATTGTATCACGTTCATCTTGCGATAATAGGTCGATCTTATTGCGCGCTTCGATCATGTCTTCTTCGATGCGGTGTTCCACTTCTAGTTCATGCAGCACTTGGTGCACGTCGTCCCGCTGTGCCTCGGTCTCGTGGTGAGAAATGTCTCGCACATGAACCAGCAGGTCAGCCTCTAATACTTCTTCCAATGTTGCGCGAAAGGCGGCAACCAATGTCGTTGGCAGCTCGGAGATAAATCCAACCGTGTCTGACAAAATCACCGTCCTACCCGAGGGAAGCTTTAAAGCGCGCATAGTGGGGTCAAGGGTCGCAAATAAAATGTCTTTGGCCATGACGGCAGAAGAGGTCAGACGATTAAACAAGGTCGATTTACCCGCGTTCGTATAGCCAACCAAAGAAACAATGGGGAAGGGGATACGCTTACGGGCTTGGCGATGCAAAGTACGGGTGCGTTTTACAGACTCTAAGTCCTTTTTCAGCTTGGTGATACGGGTGTCGATTAAGCGTCGGTCAACCTCGATCTGGGTTTCACCAGGGCCGCCGACGAATCCCAAGCCACCGCGCTGGCGCTCCAAATGGGTCCATGACCTTACTAAACGGCTGCGAGCATAGGTTAGGGCGGCTAGCTCGACTTGCAAGCGACCTTCCGCTGTACGGGCGCGCTCGCCGAAAATTTCTAGGATCAACCCCGTGCGATCAATGACTTTGCAGCGCCACTGACGCTCGAGATTGCGCTGCTGAACCGGCGAGACTGTTGCATCAACGATGACCAGCTGGATGTCTTCATGGGCGATGTAGCCCTTGTAGCGACTGACAATCCCGGTGCCAAACAAAGTTGCGGGCCGGGCTTCTCGAATCGGCGCTACATCCTTATGGATTACTTGTAGGTTGATGGCTTCGGCAAGGCCTGCAGCTTCTTCCAGGCGCAAAAAAGGATCGTGACGTTGATTGTTGTCGCGATCCTTTTTGCTTTTGAAATCTGGGTGCAGGACCAGTGTCCTAGCGTGTTTTAGATCTTCTTGTTGGTCGGTCGTCAATCACCACTCTCCACGTCGTTTTCATCATCTTCCCCGCTAAATTTAACAGGGTTTAAAGGCATTACAGTTGAGATGGCACTTTTATACACTAATTGTGAGTGCGCGTCACGCCTTAAAAGCAGACAAAAACTATCAAACCACGTGACAATTCCTTGCAGCTTTACGCCGTTGACCAAGAACAATGTAACAGGGGTTTTTTCTTTGCGAAGGGTGTTAAGAAACGTCTCTTGCAGATTGTTTGAGCCGTTTGAGTTGTTGTTAGTCGTCATTTTTATTACTCCGTAACTATTTATCATTGCTTTATAAGTGCGGCTTTGGGCGCTAAGAAGCTGCCGTCATAACCGTGGGGTATATTATAGTCACCTATAAAGCTGTGCCCATTATATGTTTTATAATAGCCAACAAGTGTGGATAAATAGTTAAATTAATCTGGTATTTTTGTCAATAAAAATAGTCAAATATTCAGAGTTTTTATGTGGTTATTGTTTAAATATTGTATAAAATTTTATGTAAATGGTTCAAGGTTGATAGTTTGGCAAGTTATGGTGTGGCAAATTCTTGAGAAAAAACAGAAGCAACAGCTAACCCACGGCGATATCATGCAGTATATCATCTGCCCGCTGCCTAGCTTCCTGCTGGGTGGCGGGCAATTTTTGTAGGGCTTGTTCCGCCATGTTTTTAGCGCGCCGTTCTTGTCCACTGCGTTGCAATTGTTCTGCAACCATCAGGGCTGCCATTCCTTCCTGTCCATCACGTCCATAAGCCGTTGCCATTAAACGCCAATAAAGAGGGCTTTCACGTTCTCTTTTGCCAACTTTTTGTAACGTCTCAATAGCCTCTTTTGACGCTGAAGGCGTGCCTTGCTCTAAAACTGCCCCTGCAAGAATAATCCGCAGTATGTCTTTTTTGGCCGCAAGTTTTACGGCTTGTTTGTAAGACGCGACGGCTTCTGGTATGCGACCTGTTTCAAACAGAATCTGCCCACGGAATTCATGGAAAAAAGGATCATTGGGGTTTTCTGCAATCAGTTTATCCATGGCTGCAAGTGCCTGATCATAATTGTGACTGCGATGGTCGGCAATCGCCCGCGCATACCTTGCAGGGGTAGAGTTGTCTGATGGTTGATAATGGTTGGCGAGTCTGCCTGGGGGTGTCGAGTAAGCAATGATTTTCGCACGCACCCGGTCATATTCCTGCTGCATCTTTTTTGGATATGGCTTGGAGGGGTTGGCCTGCGTGGCAGTTTGATTGCGGAAAAACTCGAGGCGTTCTGTTAACGCCGGATGGGTCATCACATATGTATCAAGGTCATATACAGTTCCCAGTGATTGGCTATGCAGTAACTCCATGAACTTTATCAGTCCATCTGATGACCAGCCAACTGACTTTAAATACTTGACCGCTGCTTGGTCGGCGGATGATTCATGCGCGCGCGTGTGGCTTAAGATTGCGCGGCGCCCGATTTCTGCGGCTCCTAGGGTGGCGCCTGCTGCTACGTCTGACCTACCAGCCGCTACGCCAGCTAGGCCGCCCAATAAAACCGAAGCAATCATTGGGACTTTAAGGCTATCTAATGCTCCTTGCAACTTTACATGATGCCCGCCAGCGATATGTCCGGTTTCATGGGCCAAAACCCCCATAAGCTCGCCCACGTCATCGGCTGCTTCGATCAGTCCCGTAAATACAATAATTTTATGATCGGATGTTGCTAGCGCGTTCACGGTATTGTCCATTAACAAATACAAGCGCACTTGCGATGGATCCAGATCTGCTGCACGCAGGATTTTTTCCAGATACTTGTTGATGAACTGCTCCGTTTCGGCGTCACGTATCAGTGACCCACGTGGGATTTCGCGCGATGCAATGACGGGCTGCATAAAGCAGGCAGCAATTGCAGTAAATATTGCAATGAACTTTGTCATGAAGAATATTCTAACACACAATGGATTAGAATCCACACAAATGAAAAAGGCAGGGAGTTCCCCCTGCCTTCAGGATGTTCTTAAGACGCTTTACGCGTTGTCGATTTAGCCGTATTTGTTGTTTCTTGCACCGCCTCGTTAAAGCGCGACGTTGTCAGCTTGGTGATCTTTTCTTGAGACTTTGAATAGATGCCCGACAGCTCGCGGCCATGTTCTACAGCGCGATTCATGCCTTCTTGCAAAGTTTGGGATTGCAGATCCATTTTATCTTGCATATCTGTACCAGTATTCATCCAAGACCTGATGAAACTTGCGGTATCTTCCATGATCTGTCGCGTGTATTGAGTCTGCGCCTGCGCAATTGCTTTGGCTGCATCTGCTGCCGTTTGGCTGACTTGTGTCGCAGTTTCAATGTTCCTGCGTTGTGAATCCATTGCTGATTCAAAATTAGTGCCGCCAGTTGGGGTGAAGTTTTGAAAGAAGCTAAATGGATCTGCTGTAAATGGATTTTGGTTGGAATTACTGGAATTCTGCTTAGTTGCCATGATAAAGCCTGCCCTAAATGATTATTATCACAGATAATATGACGTTTTTGCGCGTTGTCGTCAATACATAAAATGTCTAAACGCATTTGACTATCGTTGCATTGATCGCTATTATCTGGCCATTGATTACCATTAGTTAGGATAACGTTTTGAACAACCGTCTGTCTATTTTGCCTGTCTTGCTTGCTGCCGTGTTGCTAGTTGGCTGTGCAGGAGATGAATTTGTCGCTGATAAGCAATCCGCGGAAGAGCTTCACTCAATGGCAATGCATGCCATGGATGCAGGACAATTCGAGCGCGCTGCAAATATCTTTGACGAGCTTGATCGTATGTACCCATATTCTGAGCTGGCAACGAATGCTCAGATGATGGCGGGATATGCGCATTATAAAAACCTGAAGTATACAAAAGCCATCGCGGCGCTTGAGACCTTCTTGCAGTTGCACCCAGGTAACAAAGATGCACCATATGCGCAGTATATGTTGGCTCTGTGCTATTACGAGCAGATTTACAATGTAAAGCGTGACCAAAAGATGGCGACTTATGCATTGGATGCATTTACTGAGCTTGTTCGCCGTTTCCCAAGCTCTAAGTATACCAAGGATGCGAAGTACAAGATTGATCTGACGCGTGATCACTTGGCAGGTAAAGAAATGGACATTGGTCGTTTTTATCTACGCCACGGTGGTGTTGTGTCGGCAATTAACCGCTTCCGCACCGTTGTAAAGCATTACCACATGACCAGCCACGTGCAAGAAGCCCTTCACCGTTTGGTGGAAAGCTTCCTGTTGTTAGGCATGAAAGACGAAGCCATGGCGGCGGCTGCTGTTTTAGGGCATAATTACCCTGGCAGTGAATGGTATGCTGACAGCTATCTATTGCTGCAAGGCGAAGACTTCCGTCTGGAAGAGCACAAAGATGATGGTCGCTCTTGGATGAAAAGGCTTCTTGGGAAACGTATCGACGGATAGGACATTTTAAATGCTGGCGAATCTCACCATCCAGAACTTCGTACTGATCGATTATTTGGAAGTGAGCTTCAGCCAGGGTTTATGCCTTTTAACCGGTGAAACGGGTGCCGGTAAATCAATTCTTTTGGATGCTTTGGGTTTTTCTTTAGGCGGACGTGGCCATCAGAGATTTGTCCGCGCGGGACATTCTCAAGCATCTGTTTCTGCTGAATTTTCAGAAGTATCATCAGATATCATTTCTTTGTTGGACGAACATGGCTTAAGCCATGATGACACCATGATCTTGCGCCGTCAGTTGAATGCGGATGGCAGGTCACGCGCTTTCATCAATGACCAACCTGTCAGTGTAGGGTTGCTGAAAATGCTTGGCCAGCAGTTGGTAGAAATCCACGGTCAGTTTGATCGTCTATTGGATGCATCGTCTCATAGAATGTTTTTGGATGACTATGGTGACTTGCAAGCCATGCGGCAGGGTGTCAGTGACACCTTTACCGTATGGGAAGCTGCTCGAAATGCCTGGGATGACTGGCAGCAACGCTTGCAAACACGACAAGAACGCCTAGAGATGTTGACACGTGATCTTGAAGATTTCGACACGCTGTCTCCTGTGCAGGATGAAGAGCCAAAGCTAGATGAAGAACGCGCGATCTTGGCGCATCGAGAAAAGTTCGTTGGTGGGTATGAAGAGGCTCTCGAGCGCCTGCAAGGCGAATCAGGCGCCGAGTCAGCATTGAATCAAGCGTATCGTTCAGTTGAGCGTTTACGAGAAATGGCAGAAGACAAGATTTCACCGATTATGGAGGCTTTGGACAAATCCACGGTTGAGCTGAATGAGGCATTGGCTTTGTTGGAGCAAGGCTTGCAAGAAATGGATCCTTCCGGCACGCGCCTATCTGAAATTGAAGAGCGCCTCTATAATTTGCGTGCATTGGCGCGTAAGCACAACACAACTGTTGATGAGCTTCCCAATCTTTGGGCGCGACTGCAACAAGAGCTGCAAGATTTTGATCAAGTGGATGAACGTTCAGCGACCTTGAAGCAGGAATTAGATGCCGCGCAGCAGGCCTATGACAAAGTGGCTGGGGCTCTTTCGGCGGCGCGTCAAAAGGCAGCGGCGAAACTAGATAAAGCAATGCAGGAAGAGCTGCCACCGTTGAAGTTAGAACGGGCGACTTTTAAGACAGCCTTTACGCAAACAGAGCCTACGGAAAGCGGTGTCGATCGTGTTGCATTTACAGTGTCAACAAATACAGGGGCAGCATTTGGAGACCTCAGTACGATTGCATCAGGGGGTGAGCGCGCACGCTTTATGTTGGCGCTGAAAGCATTGCTGGCGCAAACTAATGCCGTGCCGACGCTGGTATTTGATGAAGTTGACAGTGGTGTAAGCGGTGCTGTGGCGCGGGCAGTGGGAGAGCGCTTGCAGGCTCTCAGTGGCCAAGTGCAGATTCTGGTCATTACGCATTCTCCCCAAGTTGCCTCGATGGGGCATCATCATTGGCGAGTGGCAAAGCATGACGAGGGTGGCGCAACCATTACCAACATTACCAAGCTGTCACAACCAGAGCGCTTGGAAGAAATCGCCCGTATGTTGTCGGGGGCTGATGTTACTGTCGAAGCAAGAGCAGCTGCTGAAAAGCTGCTGGTATCTGCATGAAGACTCCGGTTGAGTTTCTGACAGAAGAACAAGCCAAGCTGGAGTTAAAGGTGTTGGCGCAAGAAATCGCGCGTCATGACCGTCTGTATTATACGGATGATGCGCCTGTGATTTCAGATGCTGACTACGACGCCCTGCGCAAACGTAATCAGGCTATTGAACTGCGTTTTCCTAATTTAGTGCGCTCGGATAGTCCGTCCCAAAAGGTTGGGGTGGCGCCAGCCGCATCGGGCTTTTCTAAAATCCAGCATCGCGCGCCTATGTTGTCTCTGGATAACGCTTTTTCCATTGAAGATGTTGAGGAGTTTATCAAGCGCACGCGCAAGTTTCTGGGACTTGATCTTGTCGAGATAATTGAACTCTATGCTGAGCCGAAGATTGATGGATTGTCAGCGTCTCTGACATACGAGAACGGGGATTTGATCAAGGCAGCAACCCGCGGAGATGGCTCTGTGGGCGAGGATATAACAGCAAACGTGCGTACTATTGCTGATATTCCCCAGAAAATTCCGGCCAAAGAGTCTATGGAAATCCGTGGCGAGATTTATATGCGCGTGGATGATTTTAATGATATGAATCAACGTCGTGCAGCTGATGGTGACTCTCTATTCGCTAACCCCAGAAATGCTGCGGCTGGCTCGGTTCGTCAGCTTGATCCATCGGTCACAGCCAAACGTCCGCTGTCGTTTTTTGCATATAGCTTAAGTGGGGATGTTGCATTCACTGCGCATGGAGATGTGCTGGAGTCGTTGAACAACTGGGGTTTTCAGGTCAATCCCTTGATCCAGAAGGTATCTTCCATTGAGGAAATTGAGGCTTTTTATGATAAGATTCTGACCAGTCGTGCGGATCTTGGTTATGACATTGATGGTATCGTCTACAAGGTCGATTCGATGGCCTGGCAACAGCGGCTCGGCAATGTCGCACGCTCGCCAAGATGGGCGATCGCGCATAAGTTTCCGCCCGAACAAGCCGTGACTGTCTTGGAAGATATCGATATCCAAGTAGGCCGGACAGGTACCCTAACACCTGTTGCGCATCTAAAGCCTATTAACGTTGGTGGCGTAATGGTCTCGCGAGCCACGTTGCACAACCAAGATGAAATTGATCGCAAAGACATCCGTATTGGCGATACCGTGATAATCCAACGGGCAGGAGATGTGATTCCGCAGGTTGTAGAAGTCATTAAAGACAAGCGCCCTGAAGCAGCAACAAAGTTCACATTTCCTCTGAGATGCCCGGCTTGTGACAGCCACGTTGTGCGTAAGGAAGGCGAAGCCGCGCATAAGTGCACGGGGGGATTGATTTGCCCGCAGCAAGCGACCTTAAGGCTGCATCACTTCGTATCAAAGGATGCATTTGATATTGAAGGCTTTGGCTTTAAGCATATCGAAGCCTTTTATAAACAAGGCTTAATCAAAACACCTGCTGATATCTTTACGCTGCAAAAAAGCGATCAACAGTCTCTAACGCCGTTGCGTAACCAAGAAGGATGGGGACGCAAGTCTGCAGATAACCTGTTTGCCGAGATTGAAAAACGCCGCACAGTGTCTCTAGATCGCTTTATCTATGCGCTTGGCATCCCTCAGGTTGGGCAAACGATCGCAAAACTGCTTGCCAAAAACTGTGTTTCACTGCATAACTTCCGAACATCTTTGACAGCTGAAGACTTAGTCAGCATTGATGGCATTGGGGCAAGCATTGCAGAAGATTTGTTAGGCTTTTTAGAGGAGCCCAATAATCAGAAGATGCTGGATGACTTGGCCGAACATGTCACCGTTGATGAATACGTTTTTCAAGGCGTAGATAATTCCCCAATTTCTGGGAAGACTGTTGTCTTTACGGGAACGTTGGAACGTTTCACCCGCGCTGAAATGAAGCAAAAAGCCGAGCAATTAGGCGCAAAAGTATCAGGGTCTGTTTCTAAAAAAACAGACTTTGTTGTCGTGGGAGCAAGTCCCGGCAGCAAAGCCGCAAAAGCTCAAGAACTAGGGGTTGCAATATTGTCGGAGGATGAGTGGTTAGATTTTATAAGTGTTGAGTAATATTAATGATTTTAAGAGTTTTTTTGTTGAGTTTATTGTTTGTGATGCCAGGGGCTTTTGCTTCCAATGTGGGTGTTCCTGCTGATGTTCTTCGCCTGATAGCAAGAAATTTGTCACCACAAGATTACACAAGCTTTTTGTCTACGTGTAAAGATGTTCGCAGAATTGATAAAGAATCTTACTGGATAGAAAAGTGCAATAAACACGGTATTAATAAGCCCCTTTACCATTATTCTTGGAAAGATACTTTTATTTTATGTCATATGGCAGCACCCACTGAAAAACAGCTGAAAACTGATCGTGCATGGTCATTAAGACGAATCTTGTTTGCAGCTTTAATGGGGCATCCACGAGCAATGGGGTATATAGGCCAGCATATTAGAGTAGATGATAGAGAGGCGATAAAGGACTTGCCTTTCAATTTCCTGGAAGCTTTTGAAAGTGGGAAATATTCTGTATTATTTCAAATATTGAGAGAGAAGTATCATACAGTCAAGACACTGACTGAAAATCCTGACTATAATGACTGGCTTCTTAATCCAGAAACTGAGGCAATGACTGATCCCCTTTTAAAATTTGCGCAAGATCATCCAGATCCATTGGTAGGGTTGATACCTGCATTGCGCAAGGGGAAAGAAACAATTCTGTCATTGGAAAAGCCACAAACACCTTTTCAGCTGTATTACTTTGGAATGGTCGCAAGCGCTGAGGCGGACTTTGATACATCTAATAAGGCTAGAATTCAGTATTTGTTGAAATACCTTGAACACAGTCAAAACCCGTACGTGCATGAAAAGCTGTTTTGGCTATATATTTATGAAGAACAGCAAGATAGAGCTAAGGTCCATCTGATGATTGCGGCAATTCAAGGAAGCTCAAGTGCATGCAGTATAGCCGGAAATATATACCTAACAGGCGAGTTGAAACTTGACCAGACAGCAGGTGATATCACGGTGCGTAAAAGGGCATTGTTCGTGCACGATCTGGGAAGGTATCATTTTTTCGTATTAATGGGGTGTCTTTGGGATCAGAGCATTGATAGGCTAAGTGAGCACTATGGAGCAAAAGTACACTTTAAATATTTGGGGTCAAACTGTGTCATATTTCCTTGTCAAGTGCGTCAACAAGAAGCCGTAGATAGTATGGTGGAAGTTGATCCAGACTTAAAGCGTTGGGCTATGACAATAGATCAGCAAATGAAGACGGCTAGAGTTCTTGCAGATCAAGCACGCTATAAAGAAGCAATTTTGTATCTCAATGCAGCTAAACGCAAACTTGAAAAAGGGGGGATGGAGTATTCAGGTGGAAATGATCTTTTTTGCTGCCTGCAAATGATTGGTGAATGTCACGAACAATTAGGAAACTATCGAAGGGCTTGCTGGCGTTTGGCTCAGGCCGGTGTATTGTATCTGAATGAAGATTTGCGCATAAGGTATGGCTTGCATTTGTGGTAT
>JBMYXZ010000047.1:0-11057 GCA_049608925.1 Alphaproteobacteria bacterium
GGCCATATTCCTGATAAATTGCTCTTACGTCGTTTAAGCGCGCATCCCTGCCGCACGAGTAGCGGTAGAATTTATATCGAAAGGGGTTTTCTTCAAAATAAAGCTGGTGATAATTCTCAGCGGCATAAAAAGTGCTCAAGGGCTCTATGGTAACAGCAGTCTCTTTGATTTTATCGACCGCACCCTTTGACGCAAGGACCATATCCCTTTGGGTGTCATCAACATATATAGCAGGAGAATATTGAAAACCACGGTCACAGAACTGCCCATCACCATCGAAGGGGTCTACATTTTGCCAGTATATTTCAAGGATAGTCTCTAATGATATTACGGCGGCATCGAACCATATTTTAACAACCTCGCGATGGCCGCTACCTCCCGCTGATACTTGCTCATATGTAGGATTGTCGATTTCACCACCCATATAACCGCACTTTGTATCGGTGACACCCTCAACGCCGTGATAGGCATGCTCCACACACCAGAAACATCCCGCTGCGACGACGATTTCTTGCGTTGCTGCCATGGTTCTGCCTCCTAGGGCTAGCAATATAATTGTAAATAGGATATAAAGCTGCTTCATCATGGCCTTATGGTAGCATAAGTTTGCATAAAGGCTGCATAATATCGTATAATAAAGGTAGAAGAGTAGTTAGATGGAGGAGTATATAAGCACCCACGACCAATTAGCCCAGATGTCATCTGAGGATCTTTGTCAGTCCATAAAGACATTTTTGGACTTTCGTAAAGCTGAAGATATTGTTTGTATTGATATTCGAGGCAAATCTAGTATTGCAGACTACATGGTGGTAGCCAGCGGTACATCGCAGCGCCATTTGCAGACGACTGCGGACCTTCTGAAACAACACTTGCATGAATCCGGTATTAAGCCTGTTACTGTTGAGGGCGCTGCTCAATCCGATTGGGTGCTGCTGGATGCAGGTGACATTATTGTTCATCTATTCCGGCCCGAGGTCAGGTCCTTCTATAACTTGGAAAAGATGTGGTCACTGGATTTAGGATCAGGTAGTCAAGCCACAGCAGATTCTTCTAGTTAGAGGTGTTATCTTGCCATTGGGGGGAATTGCACCAAAGAGTTATAAAGATCTAAACATTTAACAAGGTGTGGACCTACGTCCCCCTTCAGGAAATATCCTGAGACGTTTGCTGCATAAGCTGCTGCAATATCATTGTCATCATCTGATGTTGTTAGCACAAATAATATTGCATCTTTTAGCTCAGGATCTTCACGCACAGCAGAAATAAACTCTAAACCATTCATGACGGGCATATTTATGTCGACCATGACAATATAGCTTCCAGTTATTTTTTCATAACCGTTTGTGCCGCGAAGGCAATGCAGGCCAATTTCACCATTTTCGGCGTGAACTAAAGGGTTTTTAAGGCCTTGTGATTTGATTGATCTTCGCACAAGTTCGGCATCTATCTCATCATCTTCAAGCAGTAATATCGTTATGTTGTCTTTTTTCATTAGGAAGCCTCCTGAATGTCTTGCTGGCTTGATATATTGGGATTCTTGTGCTTTTTAGGCCAGGTAAAAGTTATGGTGGTGCCTTCTGTTACGTTAGGGTCAATTACTACTTTACCACCCATGTACTCAACGATTTTCTTAACAGTCGCCAAACCTATGCCGCTGCCATCAATCTCTTGTCCTGAATTAAGCCTCTGAAATGCTTTAAAGGCTTTCTCATGAAATTTCTTAGGGATTCCAACACCGTTATCTTTAATTGTGAATTCATAATTTTTGCCTATATCGTAGCAGGAAATAATAACCTCACCAGGCCTATCAGGAGATCGGTACTTCACTGAATTTTCCACAAGGTTTTGGGCAACTTGGGTAAATAAGGATGGGGTTGTCTCAAGAGTTGGCATGGTGCCATGCATCTCAAATTTAAAGTCTTCAGGTGCTTCTGTTTCTTCAATAATAGTGTCGAATATCTGTTGGCAATCAACGTTAGACATCTGCGTCGGTTGCTTCCCTATTCGTGAATACGCAAGTAGACTGTCAAGCAGGGCCTCCATACGCTCAATACGATCTTCAATTTTTTGCAAATGATCTTTAGAGGCGTCAGGAAGCAGTGAATAACAATCTTCTTGTACAAAGGAAGATAGACTTCTTATTGCCCTTAAGGGAGATTTAAGGTCGTGAGAGGCAATATATGCAAAAGAATTTAGTTCTTGGTTGCTTTTTTGTAGCTCGATGTTCAAGGCAACTTTTTCTTCATAATCTTTACGTGTTGAAATGTCACGAATGATGAAGATTTTTTTCATTTGATGATCCATGTGGACGACGGAACTGGTTATTTCGGTGGGCACCTTAGATCTATCTTTTTTCTCAAGATTGCATTCTACAATCGAGCCGTCATTGACCAGCAAAAATTTGCTAGGAATATATGCTGACAGTGGATTACCCAAAACGTCTTCTTCTTTATGTTGAAATATTCTTTCAGCTGCAGGGTTGTATGACTCAATTATACCAGCTTGGTCAGTGATAATTATTGCCTCAGGCGCATTTTCCAAGATGGTCTGTAACTGCATATTGAGGAATTTAGGCAATTTCATAATTTGCGGTATAAATCTTGTAAGGGCAATAACTGTAGCAACAGATACAATAGCCGTTAAAACTTTAACAGCACCTGATAGCCGGTACCAGGGCTCCCAAAAAATGCTAGCTTCGACTAGGTGAATTATTCCACATAGAAAAATAAAGCTGATAAATAGCAAGAATATAGACTGGAACGGAAAGTCCTTGCGAATGAATATGAAGAATGCAAGCACCAAAGGAATCATGGTGTACGACGCAAAAATTACCAGGTCAGATACGATGTGCGTCCACCCCAGTTCCTGTGTCCAGGCCGTACCACAGTACCAGCGTGGCGGAAAGCCAGTCGTATCAAGCAATGTCGAGAAAAGTTCTGTCATATATCACAGCAGTTTGGTTTTTTATTGATTGTATTTTAGCACGCAAAGAGATGTATATTTTATTAATGGCAGCAGACTTTCGGCTGTCGTTTTGTAAGAAAATTATTAAAGCTTCTTAATCAAAAAATAGGCAGTTGAGTTTTTGGCAAAGCCATCACGCTGGAGATCAACAACATACCCTAGCTTTTGATAAAGCCCTAAGGCCTGAAAGTCCATGGTAATCAATGTGCACATGGTACAGTTTTTGTTGACTGCGAGTTCTTCAACC
The DNA here is from genome assembly GCA_049608925.1 of Alphaproteobacteria bacterium. Classification (GTDB taxonomy): domain Bacteria; phylum Pseudomonadota; class Alphaproteobacteria; order JAGOMX01; family JAGOMX01; genus JBMYXZ01. The sequence goes on from JBMYXZ010000047.1 coordinate 3,212, forward strand.
TTTTCCAATAGTCGCCGAGATATTCCTTGTTCGCGCATGTGTGGCGCAACCCAAATCATATCTGTGTAAAGACAGCCGAAGAAATAGCAGCCATTGCAGCCAGCAATAACCTGGCCGTCTTCATCTCGAAGGAAAAATCCGAAACTCTCGGTTGGCTCTAGCCCTTTTTTCTCGAAGGCATCTTGACTGATGCCTTGAGAAAGAATGCGAGTATCTTCTGATTTTGGATCACTTGTATATTCAAATTCTCCAGGATTGAAAGGGGTTTCTGTAGCGAAATCAGAGCTTAGAATTGCATATTGCTCAATATCCCATGTGCGTTGCTTTCTATAGCTGCTTGAGCGAAAACGTCCCTCGAATTGCATGCCAAGCCTTTTCATCAACGCTTTTGATGCGGCATTTTCAACGGCACAAGTTGCAAAAATACGTTTGAACCCATATTGCTTAAAAGCTGTTTTTATCAGGGCTTTTGCCGCTTCATGCATGTATCCTTGTTGCCAGTGTTTTCTGGCCAGAACGTATGATAGCTCGCCTACCTCGGGATAGTGCCGTTTGCTTACCCCAACAATACCTATCAATTGTTCCGGAGCTTCTTGCAAGCAGACAGCAAGATGAGATATTGGCTCTTGGCTTGATTGAACAAGCACATGATTTAGGAACTCTGTTGACTCAGAAATTTGTTGATGGGGATGGAAGGATGTATATTTTGCAACTTCAGGATCCGAAGCATATTCAAACACACCATCAGCATCATCTAAGGTGAGATCACGAAGCAAAAGTCGTTTTGTCGTGATCTCTACCATAAATTATAACTGACGTGCAATTTCTTCGAGCTCAAAGCACTCGATAACGTCGCCTTCGCGGATGTCTTGATAGTTCTCAAAGGCCATACCACATTCGTAGCCTTCTTTAACTTCCTTAGCTTCATCCTTAAAGCGGCGCAGTGTTTTCAAAGCACCCTCGTGAATTACAACATCATCGCGCAGCAGGCGTACCTTGGCGCCACGCTTGACCATGCCTTCTGTGACCATACAACCGGCAATCTTACCAGATTTAGTGACATTGAAGACTTGACGGATTTCCGCGCGACCCAAGTATCTTTCTTCGATCTTTGGTGACAGCAGGCCACTCATCAGGGCTTTGATTTCATCAATGATGTCATAGATCACAGAATAATACCTGATGCCAACGCCTTCTTTTTCAGCCAAGTTACGTGCTTGCGGGTTTGCACGCACGTTAAAGCCAAAGATCAGACCCTCAGACGCATTTGCCAAAATGACATCACTTTCTGTAATACCACCCACGGCTGTGTGCAATATTTTGATGCCAACTTCATCAGTTTCAAGCTTTTGCAAGCTGCCAACAATGGCTTCGGCTGATCCATGAACGTCAGCTTTGATAACAACGTTCAGAACTTTTTTCTCGTCGCCAGCCCTTTGGGCAAAGATGTCTTCGATAGACGTTGCTTTCTTTGCCGATTGCGCTTGGCGTGCCTTCTCAAGGCGGTGCTCGACAACATCACGAGCAGTTGATTCGTGATCAACTACGATAAAGTCATCACCAGCATCTGGAGCGCCGTTGAATCCAAGGATTTCAACAGGCATCGCAGGTCCAGCTTCTCGGATGGCAGCACCTTTATCGTCCATTAAGGCTCGGGCGCGACCCCATTCGGTGCCTGCTACGAAGATATCTCCAACCTTCAATGTTCCGCGCTGCACAAGAACGGTTGCTACAGGTCCGCGGCCTTTTTCCATGCGTGCTTCGATAACAGCACCATTTGCCACGCGATTTGGGTTGGCTTTTAGCTCAAGAACTTCTGACTGCAGCAAAATCGCATCGATGATCTTGTCGAGATTTTTACGTTCTTTAGCTGAAATTTCAGCGCTAAGAATATCTCCGCCAAGTTCTTCTAGAACAATCTCTTGCCCAAGCAATTCATTCTTTACGCGATCTGGGTTTGCGCCAGGTTTATCAATCTTGTTAATCGCTACAATCATCGGCACACCCGCTGCGCGAACGTGGTTGATTGCTTCAATGGTTTGTTCCTTAACGCCATCATCCGCTGCAACCACCAGGATAACGATGTCAGTTACCTTAGCTCCGCGAGCGCGCATCTCCGTAAATGCTGCGTGACCTGGTGTATCGATAAAGGATATTTTGTCCCCCTTTTTGGTCTGGATCTGATAAGCACCAATGTGTTGAGTGATACCACCCGCTTCACCAGCCACAACGTCCGTATGACGTAAAGCATCCAACAGCGACGTTTTACCATGGTCAACGTGCCCCATAATAGTCACGACAGGTGGGCGATCCTTAAGCTGATCTGCAGTATCTTCAGCACCTTGTAGAGATTCCTCGAAGTCAGTTTCCTGAACACGCCTCGAGGTATGACCCAGCTCGGTAACAACTAGTTCGGCTGTGTCTGCATCCAATGATTGATTGATGGTGACCATCTGGCCCATTTTCATCAAAGCCTTGATCAGCTCGTTCGCCCGAATTGCAAGACCTGCCGCCAAATCTTGGACAGTAATTGTGTCAGGGATTTCAACTTCGCGCACAACCGCTTTAGGGGCGAAAGCCTGTCGACCAGCCGTCTTCTTGCTTGCCAGAGTTTGGCTCAGGTTGCGTTTGTCTTCTTCAGACGCTGTAGAATCTTCAATATTTTGCTCAATCAAGATTTGCGCTTGTTCAAGAGTCAACTTACCTTCACGCTTACGTCCACCAGCTGCTTTGCGGCTTTCTGATTTAGATTTCTTGCGGCTTGCTACCTGTGCTTCGTCTTCTTCGTCTTCTACTGGTTTTTTGTGGCTTGCTTTGTCTGCAGCTTTACGAGACTTCGCAGCATCTTCAATATCAACCGGTATAACTTCTGGCGCAACAACAATCTCTTCTTCTACAGCTGTTTCTGCTTCCAAAGCAGCTTTTGCTGCGGCTTCTTCAGCTTCACGAAGTTCGCGTGCTTCTTCGATTGCTCTAGCTTCTGCAATCTTGCGGTCTTCGTCTTCTTTTGTAGCATCTGAACGCTTGCGCGCATTTTCTGCATCAAGATTTGCTTGGTCAGCCATTTCTTGAGAACGAGACTGCTTGTTACGCAAAACCTGCAGGCGCATTTCCCATTCTTTTTTGGTCATACCATCTGGGATTGCCATATCTTCTGGCTTGCCCTCTTTATTACCAGAGCCAGCCGACCCCTTAAGAACTGGACGGCGACGTTTGATTTCGACCTCGACAGGCTTTGATCGCCCATGGGATAGGTTCTGGCGCACATTACCTGCAGCGCCAGGCTTCTTCGTTAGCTCAAGCTTCCCTTTCGATAGCGAAAGAGTCTTCTTGCCCTTGGTGTCTGAATCTTTGTCACTCATATCTTTACCCAAATCCTTTATAGGTGCTGGCGCATTACTCATTCTTCTACTTCCAGAACCCTTTCCTGACCAAGTGTATCATCATGGTGCTCGTCCTCGAACCAATGAGCGCGAGCCGCCAGAATCATATCGCTGGCTTCTTCAGGTGTTACTTTGAAGCTTTCCAGCATCTCAACAACTTCATCAGCCGCTAGGTCTGCAAAATCGTCAAGAGTCTTGATCTCGTTTTCACCCAGAACAACCAACATTTTTGCGCTTAGGCCCTCAAGTTCAGCCAGCTCTTTGGTAACGCCAAGCTTTTCGAACTTTTCAGTGTTGATCTTTTCTTGTTCCTCGAGATAATCGCGAGCACGATTCTGAATTTCCTGCGAAATTTCATCTTCGAAGCCCTCGATAGTATTCAGCTCGTTAAGCTCAACATAGGCAACTTCTTCAATAGAAGAAAAGCCTTCTGTCGCCAACAAGCGCGCAATAACGTCGTCCACGTCCAATGCTTCGGTGAACAGTTTTGTATGTGCTTCCATCGCATCGGCGCGACGTTTTGAATCATCGGTTTCAGTGCGGATATCAATATCCCAGCCGGTGATTTGTGTTGCCAAGCGTACGTTCTGACCGCGACGTCCAATTGCAATACTTAACTGTTCGTCTGGTACGATCACTTCTACGCGATTGTCTTCTTCTTCAACAATCACACGAATGATCTCAGCTGGTGTTAGCGCGTTAACCACAAAAGTAGCAATGTCTGACGTCCAGGGAATAATATCAATTTTTTCGCCCTGCATTTCGCCAATAACCGCTTGAACACGGCTGCCGCGCATACCCACACAAGCACCAAGCGGATCGATAGAGGCATCGCCGGCATATACAGCAATCTTGGCACGGCTTCCTGGATCACGCGCAGCTGCTTTGATTTCGATCACACCGTCATAAATTTCCGGCACTTCTTGCTCGAACAGCTTCGCCATAAACTGAGGATGCGTGCGTGATAGGAAAATCTGTGCACCATGCGTCTCGGGACGTACTTCTGAGATATAGGCACGGATGCGTTCGCCCACTTTCATGTTTTCGCGCGGAATCACCTCTTCGCGACGCATAAGAGCCTCGGCACGGCCAATGTCTACAAATACATTACCAAAGTCGATACGCTTGATCACACCATTGATGATTTCACCAACGCGATCTTTGTATTCTTCAAACTGACGTTCACGCTCGACTTCACGGACACGTTGGATAATGACCTGACGCGCTGTTTGCGCAGCCACGCGACCAAAGTCAATCGGGGGTAGTGGGTCTTTAATAAAGTCACCCAATGCATACTCTTTGTTGATTTGTTGTGCTTCAGCAACCGTCAGCTGACGGACTTCATCTTCAACTTCTTCAACAACTTCGCGCCAGCGTGACAGAGAGATATCACCAGACTTGCGATCAATGATCGCGCGGATGTCGTGTTCTTGACCGTACTTTGTGCGTCCAGCTTTCTGGATCGCCATTTCCATGGCCAGAATAACTTCTTCTTTGTCGATCCCTTTTTCGCGGGCGACGGCGTCAGCAACTTGTAAAAGCTCTATGTGTTCTGCAGCTGTTGTCATAAATACATCTACTCTCGGTTAGTAACTGATCCTTTACGGATCCCTATTTCGTTTTCCCATAGTCAGGGACTATCTTCGCCGTATTAATATTGTCCAATGCAATAGAAACCGTGCATTCTTCCCCTGAATCTGCTGTGACCAAAAGGTCGACATTTTCCCCAGAAACCCCTTTTAGAGTTCCACTGAATTTTTTTCTGCCGTCTTGCGCATTATGCGTTTTCAGTTTTATCACACTTCCAGCAAATCGTTCAAAATCCTTTTTCTTGGTCAATGGACGATCAAACCCGGGAGAGGATACCTCTAATACATAGGCAGTTTCAATTGGATCGGCAACCTCTAAATGTGTAGATATTTCTCGGCTGGCCTTAGCACAGTCTTTTATCGACACCGGTTGGCGATCGTGGCGCTCAATCATAATTTCCAGAACTTTGCGTGTTGTGCCCTGCAATTGCACGCGGACTATGTCATAGCCCAAGTCAGCGACTGCTGGGGTTAATAGATCTTCTATACGCTGTTCTATACTCATGACCACCTAATAAAAAGGTGGACAAGATTCTTGTCCACCATTGTTAGTTCAATTATCTGCAAAGATATTACAACGATTTAGCCAGAAATCAAGAAATTTATTGAAATTTTACCCTATTACGTGTACCAGGCAGTAAAAGATTTTATTTCTTGTCTGCGAAAAGTCAGATAAAATAGAAATAATGCCTTAATGTAATATTTGGAGCCACCATGATAGCACCAAAATTAAAAACTTGGCTGAAAGGTCAATTTATCGGCGAAGATACTTACGGGAACAAGTATTATTCCGAGCGCTTTTTATTTGGCACTCCCAAGGGTGCCAAGCCCAGAAGATGGGTTGTATACAACGGTTTTGCGGAAGCTTCGAAAGTGCCAGCTGAATGGCACGGATGGTTGCACTACACGACTGATCAGGCACCCGTTGATTCCGCCAGAGTTCCGCACGAGTGGGAGCTGGATCACAAACCCAATATGACAGGCACAAAGTTTGCCTATCGGCCACCAGGCCACACTTTAAATTGTGGGTCAGATTTCAAGAGCTATTACCAATCTTGGGCCCCAGAAAATTAGGATTTAGAAAGTATAATTCATGCGTCACAATCTGATAGAGACCATAATGGGAGCCGTTGTCCTGGTTATTGCAGGCTTCTTTTTGGTGTTTGCCTACACCGGTAGTCAACATGGCAAAGTTGATGGCTACCCCTTGATTGCGAAATTTGATCGCATTGATGGTATCAATGTGGGCAGTGATGTCAGCCTCAGTGGGGTGAAAATCGGCACTGTGACGGATTTAACGCTTGATGACTTGACCTATCTAGCGACGGTCACTATGTCAATTGACCCCAAAATTAAGCTGCCCAAAGATACGTCTGCTGAAGTGGTCAGTTCTGGATTGCTGGCTGGTAAATACATAGCCCTTGTTCCCGGTGGCGATGAAAAGAATCTCGAGCCCGGGCAAGAAATTTTGTATACCCAGGCAGCTGTAAGTCTTGAGGCCATGATTGGTCAATTGATTTTCAATAAGAAAAAGGATGACTCCCCTAATGCGCAGTAGTTTTTTAGTTGGTTTTATACTGCTTTTGTTTACTTTCCCTGCCAGTGCCAGCAGTGAAGAGTTCTCCGATTCAAAATGGATAGACAGCGACCGAATCATCTTGCAAGGGCTAGACAAAGTCACAGCCCGTGTATTCACCGCTGAAGTGCGCAAGAATCAACAGATACATTTCGGATCGTTGATCGTATATGTGCGGGCTGCAAAGAAAGCAGCACCGGAAGAAATGCCGGAATCAGCATGCTTTCTGGAGATCTTCGAGCAAAAGCCTGGAGAAAAGCGCCATCTTGTCTACACTGGCTGGATGTTTGCCTCTAACCCTGCCTTGAATCCGCTGGACCATGCGGTATACGATATCTGGATTCAAGATGTGGTAGTTCCTGTCGAGCAATGGGATCCACCCATTGAAGAAGATGTGGCTGATGAAACTAGCGAGCCGATGGAAAGTGTCCTTGCTTCCGCTGAATAAACTTCTCACCTGTTAATTCGGTTGCGTGTGTCCAGATAAAGACCAGGGCACATGTGCAGCCGATTGCAACAAGTCCAAAGAAAGTTTCCCAGCTAACATGATCGGCCGTCCATCCTGCGATGACGGACAAAGACACACGCGCCATAGATGAAAAAGAGGACAGAATCGCAAACATTGTCGCGGTATTTGGAGGGTTACACATGCTGGAGAAATACGCAATCAGTGTCGCGGCACTGATGCCGCAGGCTAGATTCTCAAAGCCCATGGTAAAGACCAATAGCTCAAGGTTGCTGCCCATGCGGGCTTGTAGCATAAATAACAAGCATGATATAACCAGCATGGCAGTGCTGACCATCAAATTACGGACAATGCCAAAGCGCATAATGCTGATGCCACCGATAATGCCACCCACCATCATCGCGGCGATACCAAAGGTTTTGGCAACATTGGCGATTTCGATCTTGCTGAACCCGATTTCCAGCAAAAAAGGGATGCTGATCATGTTCAGCACCGTATCACCAATCTTGTACAAAAACACAAAAGTCAGGACAATCAACCAGTCGGGCTTTTTAAAGAAGCTGACAATCGCTGGGTATAAACCGTTTGCCATCTCTTGCCGGAAGGTCTGCATCAGCTTCGTCCCATCGGGGGTTGTTGCGCAATCGTTGCAATGGTCTGGCTCGGGTAGAACCAGGGTTGCAAAGATGCCAACCATCACACACATGGCCATTAATGCATAAACAACGCCCCAGCTGAAAAAGGCTGATAGATATAAAGCGCCACCGCCGGATACCCACATCCCCATTCTAAAGCCAGATACAGAAGCACTCGCGCCTGGGCCGTTAAAGAT
>JBMYXZ010000048.1:0-11041 GCA_049608925.1 Alphaproteobacteria bacterium
TGGGTCAAGCCGCGGAAAGTCGGAGCCTGTGGGGCTGAGTGGAGAGAGCCTCGAAACATTAAGGCTTTCCATCCAGCATAAAATTATTCCGGATACTTATGGGGCAAAGCCCGGAGCGTCAGAGTATGGAGTAGCTGGGAACTACCCAAGTAGTTCCTTCAGCACATCATTAACCATCTTTGGATTTGCTTTGCCGGCCATAGCCTTCATGGTTTGCCCCACAAAGAAACCGAACAGCTTATCTTTACCGGCTTTGTATTCTGCGACTTTGTCTTGATTATCAGCCAGAATCTTTGCAATGCAGTCACGGATTGGACCATCATCACTGACCTGCTCAAGACCTTTTTCCTTAACAATCGCTGCGGCTTCCTTACCGCTTTCCCACATTTCAGCAAAGACTTCCTTCGCTATTTTGCCAGATATCGTCCCTTCGGCTAGCAAATGCATCATACCTGCTAATTGCTTTGGAGGAATCTTCGACTCCGTAATACTCAAGCCGTCCTTGTTCAACAAGCCAAATAACTCACCAATTACCCAGTTGGCCATCAACTTAGAAAGCTTGGCATCGGCAGGTGATCCGGCGATGTCTTCATAAGCAGCTCGTACGGATTCATAATATTCTGCATTTTCTGCTTCGCAGACCAATACGCTGGCATCATAAGCAGACATGCCAAGCTCGTCCATAAAGCGTTTCTTCTTTTCATCGGGAAGCTCGGGAAGTTCTGCTTTAACCTCGTCAATCAAACCGTCGCGAATGACCAACGGTGGCAGATCGGGATCAGGGAAGTAACGATAATCGTGTGCTTCTTCTTTTGATCGCATAGAGCGCGTAACACCTTTTGCCACATCAAACAAACGTGTCTCTTGTGCTACTTCACCGCCACTCTCTAAAATCTCGGCCTGACGTTTGATTTCATAAGCAATGGCCTGCTGAATAAACCTGAAAGAGTTCATGTTTTTAATTTCGGCACGTGTTCCATAAGGCTCATCAGGCTTGTGCAAAGATATATTCACATCAGCACGCATATTGCCGCGTTCCATGTTACCGTCACACGTTTTCATATAACGCAACAGCGAGCGCAGCTTACGGAAGAAAGCCGTGGCCTCGTCTGCACTGCGCATATCAGGCTTGCTGACGATTTCCATCAACGCAACACCCGCGCGGTTCAAATCGATATAGGAATGAGATGGATTCAAATCATGAATACTTTTGCCAGCATCTTGCTCAAGGTGCAAACGCTCGATACCAATGCGTTTGGTTGTGCCATCTTCCAGGTCAATATCAAGATAGCCCTCACCTACTATCGGCCGCTTAAACTGAGATATCTGATAGCCTGCAGGCAAGTCCGGGTAAAAATAGTTCTTACGGTCAAATACAGAAACCTTATTAATTTCGGCATGCAACCCAAGACCCGTTTTTACCGCCTCTCGCACACAATATTCATTGATTACTGGCAACATACCAGGAAACGCCGCATCGATGAAGGATACCTGCTCGTTTGGCCCTGCCCCAAATGCTGTTGCCGCGCCCGAGAATAATTTTGCGTTTGAACTAACCTGGGCGTGGACTTCCAGTCCGATGACCACTTCCCATTTACCATTTACCAGAGGTGCCGCCTGCATATTACCCTGCCTTATTCATCATGTTTGAAAAGTCTGCTGCGTCTTCTATAACGTCCGCAACCCGCAGTACTGTTGATTCTTGGAATGCATTCCCAATAACCTGCAAGCCCAAAGGCCTGCCATCATCTGTTAAGCCAGCCGGAACCGAAATGCCTGGCAAACCAGCCAAGTTTACAGGAACCGTCAAAACGTCATTCATATACATTTCCACCGGATCTGTAGGTGGCTGATCAACTGGGAAAGCCCCGTTCGGCGTTGAGGGTGTCAACAACACATCAACATCCTTAAAGACTTCTTCAAAGTCCTGCTTCACTAGCTTACGAACACGCTGAGCCTTCATGAAATAAGCATCGTAATATCCGGCTGACAGCACATACGTACCAATCATCAAACGCGTCTTTACTTCTTCACCAAAGCCTTTTGCACGTGTGCATTCATACATATCGATCAGATCATCACCCTCTTCACGCATACCGTAACGCACACCATCATAGCGCGCCAGGTTAGACGATGCTTCAGCTGGTGCGATAATATAGTATGTCGGCAAAGCATATTTTGTGTGCGGCAGGGATACATCAACAATCTCAGCACCTGCTTGCTTCATCCACTCGATACCTTTTTCCCACATATCAGAGATATGCTTGGCCATGCCATCTATGCGATATTCTTTTGGAATGCCAACGCGAAGGCCTTTAATATCCTTGGTTAGTGCATCCGTATAATTTGGCGCATCATATTTAATCGAGGTTGCGTCTTTAGCATCATAGCCAACAATGCTTTGCAGCATGATTGCTGAATCTTCAACAGTTCGCGTCAGGGGGCCTGCCTGATCCAATGATGACGAGAATGCCACCATACCGAACCGAGAGCACAAACCATAGGTGGGCTTAATTCCAACAACACCACAAAATGCTGCTGGCTGACGAATAGATCCGCCGGTATCGCTTCCAAGAGCACCCATCATCGTATGCGCTGCTACACCTGCTGCTGAAGCCCCTGAAGATCCGCCTGGCACCAATGGGCGATCATCGCCTTTTGCCTTAATTGGGCTGTGAGTTGGGCCATAATAACTGGTCAGGTTGGCAGATCCCATGGCGAATTCATCCATGTTCAACTTACCCAACATCACTGCACCGGCATCCATCAGGTTCTGAGAAACTGTCGATTCATATTCAGGAACATAGTTTTCCAAAATTCGTGAGCCTGCAGTTGTCCGCACACCTTTTGTACAGAACAAATCTTTCACACCAACGGGAACACCTTCCATAATCCCCGCCGTACCATCAGCAATTCTTTTATCGCTGGCCTCGGCTTGGCTAAGAGCAATATCGGCTGTTTCTGTTACAAACAAATTCAGCTCTTTCGTTGCGTCCATTTGTGTTAGATGCGCCTGGGTCAATTCCTTGGCGGAAATTTCTTTTTTCGCCAGCATCTCGCGTGCTTGTGCAATTGTTAAAGAAGTCAGAGATGTCATACCAATTTACTCCACAACCTTAGGAACTTCGAACATATCGTGCTTGGCACCACCGGGAGCATTTGACAGAACTTTTGAAGCCTTTTCGCCATCATTGATCGTATCAGTACGCATTGGCATTTCTTCGACGAAGACACTGTCTAATGCCTGGGCATCACCCGTGTCGACTTCATTAAGCTGTTCAATCCAATCAAGAATGTGAGACAAGCGGCTACGATATTGCTCAATACGATCGTCAGCCACACGTAGGCGGGCAAGACGAGCAATGGTGCGAATGTTTTCATCTGTCAGTTGCATGGTACCTCTAACACAAACCGGTCATAAACTGGCGCTAGGATAGAACCACAGCAACAAAGATGCAACAGAAACTTATGCGTTTTTGAAAGTCGCCTTACGCTTTTCCGTAAAAGCCGTCATGCCTTCTTTTTGATCATGCATAGCAAAGCAAGAATGAAACAAGCGACGCTCAAAGCGAATGCCTGCTTGCAGGCCCATTTCTTGGCTTTGGGTGATGGCTTCTTTGACCATCATTGTAACGGGAAGAGATTGACTAGCAACAGCTTCGGCCACTTCCATGGCGACAGCCTGCAATTCATCCAATGGCACAACACGGCTGACCAAGCCAGCTTGCAAAGCCTCATGCGCCGTTAGCCTTCGGCCACTCAAGCACATATCCATCGCCATTGCTTTACCAACCAGAGCCGTAAGGCGCTGCGTGCCACCGATACCTGGGATAATGCCTAAGCCAGATTCAGGTTGGCCAAACTGGGCATTATCCGCTGCAAGGATGATATCTCCCATCATCGCCAACTCGCAGCCACCGCCCAAGGCATAGCCTGCAACAGCACAGATTACAGGCTTCTTACATTTTGCCAGAGCCTCCCAACCTTTTTCCAAGAAATCATGAACATACACATCAGGAAAAGTAAGATCTTTCATCTCGGTGACATCAACACCTGCGGCAAAAGCTTTCTCACTTCCGGTTATAATGATTGCTCCAATACCATCATCGGCTTCAAAAGACGTTAGGGCTTGCTTTATTGCGTCAATGGTTTCTTGGGAGAGAGCGTTGAGTACTTCTGGGCGGTTAAGCGTGATTTTTCCAACACGGCCTTGCTTTTCGGTGATGATAGACATGCTTTATCTTTAATCTCAGAATTGGCAACTACAAGCATTGTATAACATAGAAGGATATAATTCGAGTCGGATATTTGAACCCATTCATGCCGCGTTAACGTATGTTGATTTTGATGATTCACGCGTGTTTGGTCATAGACAACATATTTATGATCACTTGCGATAGCCTTTTCCTCAAAAAAAGAAACAGTCCAGCCTTGTAATACAATTTCATCTTCCGTGAATCTTTTTGGATAGCTTTTTCTGCCTAGGGAGGATTTTCCATGTGCTATGAACCTATTCACTTCATCTTCTGTAGGAAAATTTGCTTGTGCCAGATTAGGCACTCCAAAAATGACCGCCATACAAAATAACCACTTTTTCATATTTACCCCCTTTTAAATTTGTTGTTTAACTTAACCCAAATACCACGTATATAATTCCACATTGTGGCGTAATGACAAAAGCTTAAATAGTTTTAGTAAAGAAATTGAATCTAAGAGGTTAAAATATGTTATCAGGAAAAACAGCACTCGTTACAGGATCTACAAGCGGTATTGGCCTTGGCATTGCGCGAGCGCTTCACGCAAATGGAGCCAATATTATTCTGAATGGATTCGGAGATCCAGATGAAATCAAAGGCTATTGTGACGAGCTGAATGCAACCTATATCCCCGCAGACCTGACAAATGTTGATGACATTCACAAAATGTTTGAGCAAATCCCAGGTGGCGTCGATATTTTGGTCAACAATGCGGGCACACAATATGTTTGTAACATTGCTGACTATCCTGAAGAAAAGTGGGATTTGATCATTGATCTAAATCTAAATGCTGCCTTTCACTGTACAAAAGCCGTTCTGAAGCACATGGCTGAACAAAAATGGGGCCGCATTATAAACATCGCCTCGGCACATGGATTGGTCGCCTCCCCCTTTAAAAGCGCGTATGTGGCAGCGAAACACGGCCTGGTTGGCTTTACTAAAGTCACTGCCATGGAAACTGGCGAACAAGGCATCACCTGTAATGCTATTTGCCCGGGCTATACCTGGACACAACTGGTAGAAAATCAAATCGAAGCGACCGCAAAAGAACGCGGGATCTCGAAAGAGCAAGTCATTGATGATGTCATGCTGAAAGTTCATGCAACTAAGAAATTTACCACCATCGAACAGTTAGCTGATTTGACAGTGTATTTGTGCAGCGAAGCCGCAGCCAACATGACCGGCACCAGCCTGCCTGTTGATGGCGGCTGGTCAGCACACTAAGCGTGATAGATTAGCAACAGGTAATCTGGATCAAAATCCAGCCCAGTTAAGCCCTTGACACTGGTGCGTTAGTTGACTAGGTTTTAGGAGTATATTGTAAAACTTTTAAATAAATTAGAAGGAATTTAAGATGCTGAAAAAAGCCGCTATTCTAGGTACAGCCCTCTTGCTAGTAGGGTGTGCAGCTGAAAGAAACCGCACAGATGATCCATGGGCACGTACTGGTGGTGACTGGGCAGACGATTGCGACAAGTTCTACTCAGAAACTGGACGCGACTATGCTGCTTGTAAAGATCGCCTAGCTCACAAAGGTAAGCACTCACACAAATCAATGGGTGGTAGCCAAGCTGTGACAACAACACCACATGGTGCTGGCACAAGCGTATACCAAGGAATCAAAGAAAACGAGTCAACCGAGCGCGGTTAATCGTTTTTAACGAATACCTTAAGTGGGCGGCGGCATTAAATGTCGCCGCCTTTCTTGTATAAACTGGCATATAGGTAATACAGTAAAGTGCAGTCGGCCCAAACGATTACGTTAGACCAAGCAAAAGTCAGACATGATCTGGCGAAGACGATTAATATCCTGGCGATGCTAGGAATGGACGACCTTACCTATACACATGTATCCGCACGAAAACCTGATAATTCAGGATTCTTTATCAATCCATTCGGCACATTTTTTGAGAACGTCACAGCTGATTCTCTGAATGAAATCCCTTTTGCCGGCGCCGATTACGAGCACTCAAAAACCAACAAGACTGGCTATCGCATTCATGGAGATATTTACACAGCTCGCGAAGATGTAAATTGCATCATCCATTTGCACTCGCCGGCAACAATTGCAGTATCTGCACATAAACAGGGCTTGCTTCCACTCAGTCAGTTTTCCCTGCATTTTTATAACAAGCTACATATGCATGAATATGACGGCCTTGTGCTGCAAGAATCTCAGGGTGAAAGCCTAGCAAGCGACCTGAAGGACGGCGTGGGAATGCTGCTGCGTCACCATGGATCTCTAACGGTTGGCACAACCATTCAGGAAGCCTTCTTTTATACGTACTACCTCGAGCAAGCTTGCAAAACCCAAATCCAGATTCTCTCGCAGGGTCATGACAACATTCAAAAGATTCCAGCCGAGACATGCGCCCGAGCACGTGATCAAATGCGCACCTTTGAGCCAGACTTGGGCCGCAGAGACTGGGACGCTTTGGTCAGAAAACTTGATAAGGCCTAGACCATCGTCACCAATTCTTCTGCACTGGTCGGATGAATCGCCACCGTCGCATCAAAATCAGCTTTGGTAGCTCCCATTTTAATTGCCACCGCAAAGCCTTGCAGCATTTCATCAGCACCCATTCCGATTATGTGACATCCGATTACTTTTTCTTCTTTTCCAAGGCATATTAACTTCATCACGCAGGGCTCTTTCTTATCTGACAAAGCATAAAACATCGGCGTGAAACGCGTGTTATAGACCTTAATATTGGCCTCACCATGCTTTTCAATAGCTTCTGGTTCGGTCATACCCACTGTCCCAATCGTCGGATGAGAAAACACAACGGTTGGGATGTTTTCGTAATCTTGCTTCAGATCTTTTTTGCCGGCAAACAAGCGCATGGCCAGCTTGCGGCCTGCAGCTATTGCAACGGGGGTCAGTTCAACATTCCCCGTGACGTCCCCGATGGCATAAACACCATCAACATTTGTCTGCTGGTATGCGTCAACCGTTATATATCCACGCGCATCACAGTCAACACCGGCATTTTCAAGCGCAATATCCGTGTTTGGTTTTCTACCAATGGCCCAGACAACTTGATCCAGCCCCTCTAGCACCATACCGCCTTCACATGTCAACTTAAGGCCAGTTTCGGTTTTTTCAAGAGACAAGGGCATACTGTTTGGATGGACACTATCCCCCATGATCTCTTGCAATGTACCTGAAAGCATCGGATCAAAATTTCTAAGGAATGTGTGCTTACGAATCACCAGATGGGTTTCGGATTCCAACCCTTTCAGGACGCCTGCCAGTTCGACCGCTATATAGCCAGCCCCAACGACGGCTACTTTTTTAGGTTGTTCGTCCAGTGCAAAAAAGCCATCTGAATCGATTCCCAGTTCTGTGCCCGGAATATCTGGCCAGTGTGGATAGCCACCTGTGGCAATCACGATATGGTCTGCGGTATATTTCTTACCGCCTACGGAAATTGTTTTGGCATCATCAAAAGCAGCCGTTCCCTGGATATGCGTCACACCATTTTTAGCCAGCACATTCTGATAGATACCATTTAATCTTTCGATATAGGCACGCCGGCCAGAAACCAAGTGCCCCCAATCAAAAGTCCTTCCTTGCAACTGAAAGCCATAATCGCCTGCATGATGTAGCATTTCATTCATATGGCTGGCATACCACATAACTTTTTTTGGAACACAGCCCAGATTGACACAGGTGCCTCCCAGCAGACTCTTTTCAATTACTGCGACTTTTGCCCCGTGCATAGCAGCTCTGTTAGCTGTTGCGATACCGCCGCTGCCACCACCGATGCATATCATGTCAAAATGTGTCTGAGCCATAAATATCCCTACTCTCTTGCAAAAAATCATCTTTATCTTTAAAAATACGACATTTGTGATAAAAAGTCAGTTGTCCTTTTTGGACGAATGTGATTATCCTAACAAAAACAACTAGGTACGTTTATGACACAAACTCCTCTTTGGTCTCCCTCTGCTGATACGGTCAGCCAATCTAATATCACACGATTTTGTGATCGCCTTGGACTGAATTCTTATGAAGAATTATATGATTGGTCGACTACAAACCACGAAGCTTTTTGGCAAGCATTCTGGGACTTTTCCGGCATTATCGCCCAAACCAAGGGAGATATTGTCATCGAGAATAAGCAGGACATGGAACGCGCCAAGTTCTTTCCAAATGCCAAGCTTAACTTTGCTGAAAACCTGCTGCGTAGACGTGACGACAGCAAGGCTATTGTCTTTTGGGGAGAAGACCAAGTCAAACGTACCCTGACATACTCCCAATTATACCAAGAAGTCGCTGCAATGGCCGCTGCGTTGCGCGCCCACGGCATCACAGTAGGAGATCGCATAGCTGCCATAATACCGAACACCCCCGAAGCAATTATCGCAATGCTAGCAGCCGCAAGCATTGGGGCCATTTGGTCTAGCTGTTCACCCGACTTCGGTGTACAGGGTATATTAGATCGTTTTCAGCAGATCGAACCAAAGATCATCTTTTGTGCTGATGGGTATTTCTATAAAAGCAAAACCCACAGCTGCATGGATAAACTTTCGCAGGTTACCCAAGCCCTGCCAAGCCTAGAGAAAATAATCGTCTTTAACTATGCCGGTGGTTCTGACATCCCTCAAAATGCGATTGCATGGGATGACTTTACGGCAGGCTTTGAAAATTCTGACCTGGCATTTGAGCAACTTCCCTTTAATCATCCGCTATACATAATGTTTTCATCAGGCACCACCGGCATTCCAAAGTGCATCGTGCATGGCGCCGGTGGCACACTGCTGCAGCACCTGAAGGAACATCGACTGCACTGTGATGTAAAGCCAGATGATCGTCTGTTTTATTTCACAACCTGTGGCTGGATGATGTGGCAATGGCTGGTGTCTGGATTGGCATCTGAAGCAACATTATTGCTATTTGATGGCAACCCTTTCTATCCCGATGGCAACAGGTTGTTTGACTATGCGGATGCAGAAGGCATGACCCATTTTGGCACATCGGCAAAATATATCGATGCCTTAAACAAAGCAGGCATCAAACCCAAGCAAACACACAAGCTGACTAACTTACGGATGATGCTGTCGACGGGATCACCTCTGGTGCCCGAGTCTTTTGACTATGTCTACAGAGACATTAAAGAGGATATCTGTCTGGCATCAATTTCAGGCGGCACAGATATTATAGGCTGCTTTGCTCTGGGCAATCCTGTTGCTCCAGTATGGCGCGGCGAATTACAAACCCGCGGCCTTGGCCTGAATGTGGAAGTGTGGGATGACGACGGCAATGCCGTGCAAGGCCAAAAGGGCGAGCTAGTCTGCACAGCACCCTTCCCGTCTCAACCCTTGGGATTTTGGAACGACCCAGATGGCCAAAAATATCACGACGCGTATTACGGAGTATACGACAACGTCTGGCACCACGGAGACTTTGTTGAACTAACCGACCATCATGGCCTTGTGTTTTACGGCCGCTCTGACGCAATCTTAAACCCAGGTGGCGTACGCATTGGTACAGCCGAGATCTACCGTCAAGTAGAACAAATCGAAGATGTATTAGAAAGCATCGTCGTTGGCCAAGATTGGGACGGTGATGTTCGCGTCGTTCTGTTTGTCAAGCTGCGCGAGGACCTGGCGCTATCAGAAGACCTACAAAAGCACATCGTGATGAAGGTCAGAAGCAATGCGTCACCGCGTCATGTACCGTCAAAAATCATCCAGGTTAACGACATCCCCAGAACCATAAGTGGTAAAATCGTCGAGCTTGCGGTACGAGAAGTTATTCATAACAGACCTGTCAAGAACGTCGAGGCTCTGGCAAACCCAGAAGCATTGGATTACTTCCGTGATATACCAGAGCTGAAGACAGGTTAACTATCAGATCTACCAAACAGGTATTTGACCTCAAACATCCACTTGATGAAACTATAGATGACACGCCGCTGCTTTTGAGGCAGCCATTGCGACAGCCCCATCAGGAAGAATAATTTGGGAATTGTGCGCTTTGGCTGCTGGATCATCCAGTAAGCACTAATAGGAGCCGTTGCAGCTACAAAATATCTTTGACGTGTAGGCAGTTCTCTGAACTCACCGTCATTGCCACCGCCACCTGCAGCAATTGCCCCCTCACTGCAGAGCAGACCTAAAACCAACCCCAGTGACATAAAATACTTTTTTAACATGTTGCCTCCTAAAACATATGACTCTATACCTCTTAAAGGTACCTGCACTTAACAGCTCATGCAAAGGAAGAATCATGCCGCACGTAACACCACAGCAACTTTTATCACAATTTGATGAATGGTCTTTGGGTGTTACAACCCATGATCACAAACCCGTGTTCACAGTTGACGATCATGATCCTGTCGTAGATGCCCTGCCCGGAGCGCACTGTAAGTCACTGTTTCTAAAACCTGAAAAAACTGACGAGTATTATTTAGTTGTCATGCTAGGCCAGGATCGCTTGGACCTGAAGCAAATGCACAAGGCTTTAAACTGCCGACGCTTCAGCTTTGCATCTGCTGAGGAACTGCAAGAGATCATGGGGGTGATTCCTGGATCCGTCACACCGTTTGGCCTGATTAATGATACAGCAAAAGATGTTGTGGTCATCCTAGACAAAAAAATGCTGGAGCATGAGTTGCTGAACTATCACCCGCTGCAGAACAATCAGACCACTGCAATCGCAAAAGAAGATTTTATGAAGTTTATTGAGCTGGTTGGCCACCGCCCTTTGATTATGGATATTCCAAAGAGGGTCTAGTTTTATTTGTCCAGCCGCCATACTCCGACGCTCAGGGCTTTAT
>JBMYXZ010000049.1:0-10990 GCA_049608925.1 Alphaproteobacteria bacterium
GAAATAAAATAATAAAATGGATTCCGCGGTCAAGCCGCGGAAAGTCGGAGTATGGGTTAGAGATCAGAGAAAACCATTAAACACCCTCCAGCATAAAATTATCCCGGACACTTGTGGGGCAAGCTGCCGAAAGTCGGAGTCTGTGGGGCTGATTTTACATGATTTGATCTATCTGTTGCGCTCTTTTATATTTCAGAAGTGAAACAAGCTTTTTCTTTTGCTCGGGATAGGTCGCGTCTAGGAAAATTTCAAACGCATCTATAAAGTTCTGCCAGCTCTTTTGAGACTGTTGCAAGCTACTTATTTCTAGGGTTGTAATTGAAATTAATGGGGAATGTTCTAGGCTTTCCAACAATTTCTCATGTTTTTTCTCCACATTGATATCTGGCGCTTTATCTATTTTGCCTAATACCAACATATCTATAATTGATGTAAACCATTCCTTTTGCTTTGATTCTTCTTCAGTAATAAATATGCCCCGCATTGTCCCTGATAGATCTTGTTCATTATGTGCTCGTATTGAAAAAAATGTATTGGCAGATTTTTGCAGATTATCAAACAAGATCTGTGATGATTGGGGCAAATTATTTCTATACTGTGCGAGTCTTATATCATGAGAAGCAAGCCTGTCTTCTTCTGCTAAGGAATAGCACACAGTCATGCTGTTTGTTGCTGTGGCATGATCACAAAAAGAAAAAGGCTTGTCTAAGTTGCCTTTAGTTTCAGCTACCTGCAAGGTATTCACCATATTTGAAAGCTCAGCAGGCACATAAGATCCATGGCATACATAGGCAGTAGCGATAGTGAAATTCTGCGGAACCCCTGTGCCATTTGCATAGAGCTCTGCCACATCGATATTACCACCATTTTGAAATATACAATCCGAAAATGCCTTATGATTACCTCGGTACTCACGGCACATAGTTCCAGGGTAATATTGACTCTCATAATGATGGTCTAGCTTGCCGGCTTTATAGCATGCATCAACAGTATTTAAATCTTGGTAAAGATCGTTTTCAATACCTTTTTCACGAGCTAGATCAGCAAATTCTTTTGCAGTGTCTATGTCTGCAGAGTGCCCAGCACGAAAAAGAGTGTTATCTAAAACATATGCAAATGCCTCAGTATGTCCAAGTCTGGCAGCTTTCTGGTAATAGTCAACCTCTGGGCCATCTCCTAACATGGCATAGCCAAGCCAAAAAATCGCTTCAGGATAGTCTTGCTGTGCCGCCTTGTTAATCCATATAGCTGCTTCATCCCGATTGCCGGATTCATAAAGCTGCTTACCATAATCAAACTGCGATTTTACATCACCTGACTCAGCAAGTGATTTTAGGTCCGAGCTGTAACAGCTAGTGCATTGGATAATGACTAGAAAAATAAAGTATACGATTTGATGAATCATTGTAGATTTTCAGTGTTACTTTTTACGAATTGATTGCAGCTTTTTATAGATTTCCATCTTGGATCTGGCAACAGCAAGATCTTTTTCCAGCGCAATGCGTTCGTCTTCTTCAACAGCCTCTTTCATCTGTTGCATAACATCAGCAATGTGTTGCTCGATCTGATCAGGTGCAATATCTCTAACATTGATGCCTTCATCGGCCATGACAGTGCAGCCTTGTTCGTTTATATTAGCAAAGCCACCAGTGATGAAGATCTTTTCCGTCAGAGTGTCCCCTTGGTATATATTGATAATACCTTTTGCTAGGGTCACACCCAGTGGGGTGTGATCTTTCATCACACCCATTTCACCAGCAGAAGAAGGGATAACAGCCATCGTCACCTGGTCAGCATACAAAATCTGTTCAGGAGAAACGAGCTGGAAACTTATCTTATCAACAGTGCGAACCATGGGTTATGCTGCTTCCTTTTCAAGATCGCGCGCCTTCTGGCGAGCTTCTTCCATTGTACCAACCATATAGAATGACATTTCTGGCATATCGTCGCATTCACCATTGATGATTGCTTTAAAGCCATTGATGGTATCTTTCAAGTTCACAAACACACCTGGCTTACCGGTGAAGATTTCCGCAACATGGAACGGCTGTGAAAGGAAACGCTGAATCTTACGCGCACGCGCCACCGTTAGCTTATCTTCCTCTGACAATTCATCAATACCCAAAATCGCAATAATGTCTTGCAGAGATTTATAGGTTTGCAGGATTCTCTGCACTTCACGGGCAACCTGATAGTGTTCTTCACCAACAACATCTGGCGTCAAAATACGTGAAGTAGAGTCTAGAGGATCCACAGCAGGGTAAATACCCAGCTCGGCAATCTGACGGCTCAACACGGTTGTTGCATCCAAGTGAGAAAACGATGTAGCAGGTGCCGGGTCAGTCAAGTCATCGGCTGGGACATAAATAGCCTGGACACTGGTGATTGATCCCTTAGTCGTTGTTGTAATACGTTCCTGTAGAGCACCCATTTCCGTTGCCAATGTAGGCTGGTAACCCACAGCAGATGGAATACGTCCCAACAGCGCAGATACCTCGGAACCCGCCTGAGTAAATCGGAAAATGTTATCGATAAAGAACAGAACGTCTTGGCCTTCTTCATCACGGAAATATTCCGCAGCCGTCAGACCCGTCAAAGCCACACGCGCACGCGCACCTGGTGGTTCATTCATCTGACCGTATACAAGTGCCGCTTTCGAGTTATCGCCTTCAAGATCAATAACGCCTGATTCGCTCATTTCTTGGTACAGGTCGTTACCTTCACGTGTACGCTCACCAACACCTGCGAAAACAGAATATCCACCGTGTTCTTTCGCAATGTTGTTAATCAGCTCCATGATAATAACGGTTTTACCAACACCAGCACCACCAAACAGACCAATCTTACCACCTTTTGCATAAGGGGCTAACAAATCCACAACCTTGATACCAGTGATCAAGATCTCAGTATCAGTTGACTGTTCTGTGAATTCTGGAGCCGTACGGTGAATAGGCATACGATTCTTGGTCTTAATTGGCCCACGTTCATCAATAGGCTCCCCAATCACGTTCATGATACGGCCTAAGATTTCAGGACCTGCAGGGACAGTAATTGGTTCACCCAAATCACGCGCTTCCATACCGCGCACAAGTCCTTCGGTCGCATCCATCGCAATGGTTCTGACGACATTTTCACCAAGGTGTTTTGCGATTTCTAGCACCAAACGCTGACCACCATTGTCAACTTCCAATGCATTTAAAATCGGTGGCAATTCACCTGAGAACTCAACGTCTACGACAGCTCCAATGACCTGGACTATCTTGCCGGTTAAATTCGATTGTCCCATTCATTCACTCCTTTTATAGGGCCTCAGCGCCTGAAATAATCTCAATAAGCTCGCGTGTCACCAAGGCTTGACGCGTGCGGTTATATACAAGGTTCAAGTTTTTCAACATATCGTCAGCATTTCGTGTTGCTGAATCCATCGCCGTCATGCGAGCACCGTGTTCACTGGCAGCATTTTCCAGCATGGCGCGATATAGCTGCACACTAAAATTCTGCGGCAGCAATGCATTCAGTACAGCATTCGCTGAAGGTTCATAATCATATATGGCATGAATTCCAGCATCATGAATCTGTTCGGGCTTTTCATGGCTTTCATTATCCAAGGGGCTATATGGCATAATCTGGTGCGATGTCAGTTTTTGTGAAATCGCAGAGATAAACTTGTTATACACAACCGTGCAAAAGTCCATCTTCCCCTGGTTAAATTCTTCCAGAATGCGCTCGCCAATTCTGTCAGCATACATAAAGCTGGGGCGATTGCGGTTCAAATATGTCTCTAAAATGTGGTCACGGAACTTACTTGAATGGAAAAAGTCTCGTGCTTTACGCCCAATGCACACGATCTTAAAGTCACGCTTACCATCATCAAGTTTTTGGATCATCCTTAGGGCATATCGGCAGACGCTGGCGTTAAAGCTGCCGCAAAGCCCACGGTCCGAGGTGATAACAACGTATACATGGTATTTATCTTCACCAGTCCCTGTCAGCAATGTCGGGAGCTGTTCACCCTCGACCGCACGGTCTTTCAAGGATTTGATCATGTCGCTCATCATATCTGCATAGGGTAGGGAGGCCGCAACTTTATTCTGCGCTCGACGGAGCTTTGCAGCGGCAATCATCTTCATCGCCGACGTAATCTTTTTCGTCGACTTTACGCTGCCCATGCGGTTTCTGATATCTTTTAAGCTGGCCATGTTGCTGACACCTTATGAGAACACAGTGATGAAATGATCAAAGAAGGATTTCAATTCAGCCTCTAGATCATCATCAATCTTTTTCTTCGCCTGAATACCCCTAAGGATCTCAGGGCGCTCACGACGCATTGTCCTTAATACTTCGGCTTCAAAACGCTGTACATCTGATGTTTTGATCTTATCGAGATAGCCTCTAACACCAGCATAAATTGATACCACTTGTTCTTCCATCTGTGATGGAGAGTACTGAGGCTGCTTCAACAAGCTGGTCAAGCGTTCACCGCGCGCCAGCAACTGCTGGGTCGATTTATCAAGATCTGATGCGAACTGCGAGAATGCTTCCATTTCACGGAACTGCGCCAGCTCTAACTTAATGGTACCAGCAACTTGCTTCATCGCTTTCAACTGAGCGGCAGATCCCACACGACTAACCGACAGACCAACGTTAATTGCTGGACGAATACCTTTATAGAACAGCTCTGATTCCAAGAAGATCTGACCGTCGGTAATCGAAATAACGTTAGTCGGAATATACGCAGACACGTCACCCGCCTGGGTTTCAATAATCGGCAGCGCCGTTAACGAGCCTCCACCGGCTTCATCGCTCATCTTCGCGGCACGCTCCAGCAAGCGAGAGTGCAGATAGAAAACGTCACCGGGGTAAGCTTCACGACCTGGTGGGCGACGCAACAACAGAGACATCTGGCGATAAGCAGCCGCTTGCTTTGACAAGTCATCATAGATGATCAGCGCATGCATACCATTATCGCGGAAGTACTCACCAATTGTACAACCTGTGTATGGTGCTAAGAACTGCATCGGAGCAGGGTCAGAAGCAGTGGCCGCCACAACGGTTGTATACTCAAGGGCACCATGCTCTTCCAATGTTTTCACGATCTGCGCAACAGTAGACCGCTTTTGGCCAACAGCAACATATATACAATAAAGCTTCTCGCTTTCATCGCCACGCTTGTTGATTTCTTTTTGGTTTAAGATCGCGTCAATTGCGATTGCTGTCTTACCTGTTTGACGGTCACCAATGATAAGCTCGCGCTGGCCACGGCCAATTGGCACCAATGAGTCAACAGACTTAATACCTGTTTGCACGGGCTCGGTCACTGGTTGACGTTGAATGATACCAGGTGCTTTTACCTCAACACGTGATGAAGTAGTGGACTCGATCGGCCCACGTCCATCAATTGGATTACCAAGCGCATCTACAACACGACCCAGTAGCCCTTTACCTGTAGGAACTTCAACAATTTTACCTGTACGCTTGACGGTGTCGCCTTCTTGAATGTCGCGATCTTCGCCGAAGATAACAATACCAACGTTATCTTCTTCCAAGTTCAAGGCCATGCCCTTGGTACCACCATCAAATTCAACCATTTCGCCGGCTTGCACGGATTCTAGCCCGTAAACACGAGCAATACCGTCACCAACTTCCAGCACTTGGCCGACTTCATCAACCTTCGTCGATGATTCAAAATCAACAATGTGCGTCTTCAAAATCGACGAAATTTCAGCGGCGCGTAGTTCCATTAATTCAGTCCCTCTAATTCGAGTTTCAATTCATTTAACTTCGCTTTCAGCGAGAAGTCTAGGCGATATGATCCATATTGAATGACCATTCCACCAATAAGGTCTTTGTCGATGGAATGTTCCATGACAATGTCTTTGCCAGTCTTTGATTCAACCAGCTTGATAATTTTTGCTTCCTGATCTTTAGTCGCCGGATATGCAGACCTAACTGTTGCCGTCATTTGATTTTTGTGATCAGCGATTCTGGCCAGCACGGCATCACAAAGTGTGGGCAGTATTTCAGCCCGGCGAGCATACGCAATGATCTGCAAGAAGCGTTTTGATACATCATGCATTTTTGCTTTGTCTGCAATGTCAGAAAGGATCCCGGCAATGGCATCCAGTGAAATTGTACGGTTCGAAAGAGCTTGATAAAAATCGTTGTCAGAACCTTGCAAAGCTGTCTTCAGTACCTCAAAGTCACCTGCAACATTGTCCGTGCATTTTATGTCAAATGCCGCATCAAATAATGCTTTTGCGTATCTTTCTGAAACTTTACGATGACTGGCCACGGTCTTCTTATCTTTCTTCCTGTTGCTTGGTTTTTATCATGCTGGAAATTCTCATGCAAGCCCTTGTAAGCAAGTAATTTTATTTTTTATCCCAAAAACCGATATGCACTTTTGCAGCTTCAGCCTCTAACACAGGGCCTTCAACGCGCACGATGCGTGTGCCGTATTTTAAAACCTCTCGACTAGGAACGGTGAAACTAGCATCTGTGAATTGCCCCATAGTTTCTGCCGAGCAGCCATAAACGACATTACCGATATGCGACCAGTAGATGGCGCCTGTGCACATAGCGCAGGGTTCGGTGCTGACGTATAGGATACTTTCTTGCAATATGCGGTTGGGAAATTTCTTGGTTGCAGCTGCCACAATACGCATTTCCGCATGTTTAGTATCGTCACGTTCGGTTATAACAGAATCTTCCGCACGTAACAGCACGGCTCCTTGATGAACCAGCACAGCTGCAAAGGGGCGATTGCCTTTGTCTCGCGCCTGTTGAGCCAGACTTATACATTCCCTTATATGTTGCTCATGCTTTTGTGTACGTGGCGATTTTGCTTGGATCCCAGCTGTTGTCAAGGTAACTGCCAAAAACGCTAAGAATATGTTTCTCATTTTTTATCCCTGATTGATTATGTGCAAACAGTTTAGAATGACATTTTTCAAGACTCAAGAGAGAATTTTCTTAATTGTCGTTGACAAGCGCCCATGAATGGCTATATATATTCCCAAGTCTTGATGAAGTCCCCTTCGTCTAGAGGCCTAGGACACCGCCCTCTCACGGCGGCAACAGGGGTTCGAATCCCCTAGGGGACACCATATCACTTAGCGAAAAAATTCTGCAATTGGAGTCGAGCTAAAATTCAGTGTCAAGTAATCAAAAGGTGTCTTGCCTTCTTCACATTCCATAAGGGTTCCATTATGTGATTCTTCTCCGCGAAGGCTAGCGAACATCAAATCCTTGACGTCTTCCCGAATGACCAGGCCTCTGTATGGCTTTTTCAATATCAGGTGCTTGTATAGGATGCGCGCCATTCCTGGGGCTGTATCAACAACGCTGTAGACTTTTTTATCATAAATGTCACAGGCTATGCGGGCTAAAAACCCGTGCAACAACATCGAGATCCCCGGGTGATTACCATACAGAATTTCGTGCATTGTTTTATGGACCCCTTGAACCATTAGATGATTACTGGCTCCTAGTCCTGAATTTTTAAATGACCCTGAAATCACCGCAACCAAGTCTTGATTTTCGGTGATGCCTTGAAAATACAATTCTGGTTGATCGGGGGAGATTTGTTGAATTTCCCCTAAGCATCCGAAATTCCTGTAATCTAGAATAGGTTTCGTCGAAATCCAGGCAAAAAGGTTAAATCCAGGAATGTTTGAATATTCTGCACCGTCAAGAATGCTAGACAGTCTTGCGCGAACTTTTTTGTATTCAGCTAAATTGGGACAGCACTCTGCATATTTCATGAGATCATGTACATTAGACACATATTTTTCAGCATTCATCTGTGGTGCTGCTTCCAATAGCTTGCAATATGTCTCAGATGTTTCCTCTCTGCCAAGTTTACAGTCCATGATTTCACAGACAAAATCGTAAAGACTGTGCAAGCCCGTAACCTGATTATTTATGAAATTGGTGAATTCTATATTTTCCTCTCTGTGTTGAAAGCCAAAATACAAAGTTTCTGTGCCGTACTGAATTGAAGACGTAAATAATCCTTCTTTAACCTTACAAATGATAGGTTTCTGAAAAATAACCTCTAAGTCAGTATTGCTGTTTCCAGATTTTTGCTTTTTCAATAGAGGCTCATTAAACTCAAATTCTTGGCTGGCAAAAGAAGAGGTCGATAAAAATATAGTTAAAATTATAAATAAATTTTTCATAATACAAAGTAAAAGTATGTTTTCTGTATGTATATAGTAAATTTATTTAATTTCAACTGTAGTGTGGAATTGCAGTATCTTCACTCTAAAATAGCAATTACTGTGGGGGCCCCCCTTAACTTTTTACATGTGTGGGAGGCTAAGTGGAGAGAGCCTTGAAAGAGAATGACTCTCCATCCATCATAAAATTATCCCGGACACTTATACATAGACAACTGTAGTATAAAACGACTACACGACTCGTTGCTGACCGCATTGGTCGTCTGTATCATTGCTGGCAGTCATCAATAATTCTTCCAGCTGTTGCTTTATCATGTCCGTGTTATCTTTGTTGCTGACGGCATCGTAACTGATTGGCTGTTCCCAACGGATTATACCACGGCCAAAGGGCAGGGGGATAACCATACGATCCCAGGAAGACACAACAACACGACGGGTTGTGGAATAGCTAACTGGCAAAATATCAACTTTGGCCATGCGCGCAATGTTGATAATCCCGGGGTTTACGATAAAGCGTGGCCCACGGGGACCATCAGGTGTTATCCCAACAGTGTGGCCGGCCTTTAAGACCTTTAAGACGTTACGCATAGCCTCACTGCCGCCTTTAGAAGACGATCCAGCGATTGTTTCAATACCTTGATGTCGTATGGCGCCGGAAATCAATTTGCCGTCTGAATGAGAAGAAATCACCATATAAAAGGGGGAATCGTGCCGCCAAGCATAGGTCATCATTCCCATACGACCATGCCAAAAGCATCCCAAGAACGGTTTACCAGCATCCCAATAAGCTTTTGGAAAGTGCTCGTTTTCATAAGTCCAGCGCGTCGTGTGATATACCAAACGCATATACAGCGCAATGATGTAGGATATAGTAGCCTGAACCCAGGGCTGGCGCGATAATGACTTTATGGCTTTTTTAAAGTACTTCTTCATGATGCCAGCTTAAACGAGTCCTCTCCGAATTGTGCTCTGCACAGTTTGGCATATGCCTCGCATGATTCCAAGAGTTCTTCATGCTTGCCAGCTGCGACGGCTTTTCCACTGTCTATCAGATAAATAATATCGGCATCGACAATGGTTGATAAACGATGCGCGACAACCAACGTTGTGCGGCCTATCATCAATGTATTAAGCGCCTTTTGCACTTGTGCTTCTGATTTGCTATCAAGCGCCGAGGTCGCCTCGTCTAGCAGCAAGATAGGGGCATTCTTTAGCATAGCACGGGCAATAGCCAGACGCTGGCGCTGTCCACCAGATAGCTTCACGCCTTGCTCGCCCACCAAGGTGTCATAACCATTAGGCAGTTTGATGATAAACTCATGGGCTGCTGCAGCTTTTGCTGCAGAAATGATGTCTTTTTCTGATGCATTATGACGGCCATAAGCAATATTCCCACGGACAGTGTCATCAAACAGCGTAATTTCCTGACTGACGATCGCGATTTGATCGCGCAGGGATGCTTGGGTCACCTTGCGAATATCATGACCATCAATGGTGATTGTTCCCTTATCAATGTCATAAAAGCGCGGCAACAAATTGATAATCGTTGATTTACCAGCACCACTAGCACCAACCAGTGCCACTTTTGTCCCCGCAGGAACTGCAAGCGACATGCCTGACAGAGCACTTTCAGCATCCTTCGCATAAGAAAAATGCACATCTTTAAGGGCTATATCGCCCTTGCGTACCTGCAGAGGCTTCGCTTTGGGTGCATCCTTAATCGTTGGCAGTATCGCAAGGACTTCGAACACGCGGATAGCGCCGGCCAACTTTTCCTGCAGCTCGTTATTGAACTTTGCAATATGCTTCATGGGCTCGTATGCCAGCAGCAATGCTGTGATGAAAGAGAAAAAGGCGCCGGAAGTAGACGTGCCCTCGATCACCTGCAGACCACCATAAATAATGACGATGACGATCGCTGTTCCACCCAGAAACTCCATAATCGGATGGGTGGCAGACCGCACGCGTGTGGCTTTGATAATCAAGCGAAAGATCTTGTGAATTAGGTGCGCACTGCGCTTTTGCTCACGCTTTTCCATGCGGTATGACTTAATCAATCTGGCGCCTTGGAACATTTGAGACAGCAATATGGAAAACTCGGCTAGTTCTTCTTGGATTGACCCATAGGATTTGCGCATGCGCTTGCCAATTCTGGCAATGGGGTATACCGCCAACGGAAAGGCAAAAAAGGCAATCGAGGCCAACAGCCAGTCATTATAGAACATCAGCGAGACCAAGAAGAACAGCGTCAGACCATCTTTCAAGATGCTGGTGACGATCTTGCTGATAACATTGTCCAGCATGTTCACATCATTGGTAAAGCGGGACAGCAACTCGCCAGATGGCGTGTTGTGAAAAAAGGCGAGATCTAGCTTTAAGATATGATCAACCAGTTTTTTGCGCATATCGGCCACAATATGTTGACCTACCAGCGTCATGGTGACCGTTTGCCCGTAATAGGCAATACCTTTGATCATAAAGATCAGAAACACCTGAAAGGCAACGATATACAGCATATCCGCATTGTGGGCGATGAAGATATCATCAATAACGGGCTCCATTTGTTTGGCAAGGAAAGCAGTACAGGCAGCCCCCACCACCATACAAACCAGGCCTACTGACAGGGTGAAAATATAAGGGCGCAGATATTCGCTTAACAGGCGACGGGACAATGTCCAAGTAGAGGCGTCCTTCATCCATGTGATATTAGTGTTTTTAGACAAATTCGTTATATCTCATCAGGGTTTCATAAAAATACCATGGTAAGATGCAACGAATGACGATTTTTTTCAAGAAGAAACGGCGATGAA
>JBMYXZ010000050.1:0-10315 GCA_049608925.1 Alphaproteobacteria bacterium
GCTCTGTGCCGCCGCTTTAAGATTGACAACTCAAGCCGTGAAAAGCATGGCGCGTTGTTAGACTCGGAGCTATTGGCAGAAGTATACCTTGAACTGATGGGCGGCCGACAAAAAGACTTTGGTCTTGTGACAGAAAGCGATACTGCTGTGGGCGGCATCCATGAATATCAATATGGGAATCAATCTGTTCCGCACCGTACATTTTCCGTACCTCAACAGGAACAGGAAGCACACAAAAAGCACCTTGAAGATATTGAGGACCCAATTTGGGAGAAAATCAAGGCGTCTTAGGCTTAACGCATCACAGCAATGCCAAGCCCACCTTGGCCAAATCCATTTCCGGAATATAGCATATACTTATCCCCTTTATGCTGAAACACATATGGATACGCCACCATTTCATGGTCCCAAGCTTCAGGATCATCAGCTGCATGCAGAGAGACAGTATCATCTTGCCGGCTCCAGGTAATGCCATCTGCCGATTCAGCATAACCAATCTTATATGGAAAGGATATGCCGCGATAGGAATACCACATCTTATATCCGCCAGCCTCTTTCAAGACGCTTGGGCGTGCAATTGCGCATTCTCCCGGATAAGCAAAATCAATTGCTGGCTGGCTATAGGATGTCCAAGTTGTGCCGTCTTTGGATTCAGACAACTGCACGTTATAGGGCGGCCAGTTGTCTCCCTGCCATCCAAGTCCAATCATGTGCCACATCCTATACATGCCAGCATCTTGCAGCAGGCAAGGGGTTGAAACCAGGCACGGATGCGTCATAACGACTTCACGCGTTGGTTGCGTACTTGATAAATCTGCTTTGCCTATAGACAGGCGAAATGGGACGTCATCTTGTCGCTGCCAGCCAATGTAATACAAAATTGGCCGATTATCTTCTACCAGTATCCACGACGGCATCACCCCATGCTCGTCAAACGCGCCTGGGCTTCCTGGTGGTAATACGGGACCGTCAGATAGATTAAAGGGCTGCAGCGGGTTGTTTATATCAATATCAAAACACCCAACATATGACTGATTCTGCGAATCTCGCGGTGAAAAGTATATGCGGAAGGTGTCTCCTTCCAGGTGATGCGCCAGCGGCATCGAAGCATGTGTTTGCATCCAAGGCTTCTGGCCGTGCGCTGCAAAAATACGCCCCAATTTCTGCCAGGGCATTCTATATGACCTGCTTTAGTAGAGGCGTTGCTTCGGATGCAACTCCCTTAAACAAGCTGTTAGCCGGAGCATCCTTCAACACCAAAGCACCAGCCCCGACAACACTGCCGCCCCCAATTGAGATATTGTCTCTGATGGTTGCATTAACGCCCACAAAGCAATGTTCACCAATTGTCACACCTCCCGAAATCACCGCGTGCGAAGCGACAAAGCAATGATCTTTTATGGTTGTATGGTGGCCAATGTGATTACCACTCCAGACGATGACATTATTCCCAATCTTCGCATGAGGTTGGATGACATTACCTTCCATGATGAAGGTGTTTTCCCCGATATCAGCTGTTGGCCAAACATGTGCTTGCGAGCTTATATAGGTCAGAAATTTATACCCTTTAGATTTGGCTGCCTGGTATTTTTGCTCTCGCGCTTGATTATGTTGACCAAAGCCTATTGCTGTGAAAAACAGATGCGTATCTGGGTGAAAATTCTTTTCAACCTGGTCGAAGGGCACTATCGGCACGTCGTGAAATGTATCAGTCTCTATGTAGTCCGCATCCAATGCACAAGCTACAACCTTGTGCTCGCTGTCATAGCGTAAATAGTCATAGACAACCTCGGCAATTTGGCCTGTGCCAAATAGAACAACATCCGCCATGAAGTCTCCCTTTTAAACTCTACATCTCATCATGTCTTATCTGGCACCAGGCTTCAACATAAACGTTAACGTTATTGCCTTTTTAGAACCGCAACTCCTGGCAATTCCTTACCTTCCATCCACTCCAGAAAAGCACCGCCGGCTGTTGATATGTGATTAAAGCTGCTATCGCAGCCTGCTTGTGCAATTGCAGCTACCGTTTCACCGCCACCTGCTATTTTGAACATATTCCTGGACGCAGCTGCTTTGGCTACCTGCTCGGTACCTTCATGAAACGGACTTATCTCAAACACACCTAAAGGGCCATTCCATACCAAAGTTTCAGCTACATCCATTTTAGCCGTTATAGCAGCGATGGATTCAGGGCCAATATCGAAAATACTTTCTGCAAGTTTTATGCGGTCTATATGACTGATCCTGGAAGGGGCGCCTTTTTTCAGTTCTTCGGCAACAACCACATCTGTGGGCAGCACAATCTCACAACCCGCTTTTTCAGCTTCTTGCAGGATTTTATCAACTAAAGGCAGCATGTCTGGCTCGCACAATGATGCCCCGACGTCGTGGTGCTTATCCAGCAGAAAGGTATTCGCAATCCCACCTGCTGGCACAAGAAAGTCCACTTTGTGTACAAGGTTTTCTAAGACCCCAAGTTTCGTGGAGACCTTCGAGCCCCCAACAATTGCCATAACCGGCCGCTTAGGTTTCTCCAAAGCAGATGATAGGGCTGCAATTTCATGCTCCATAAGACGCCCAGCGCAAGCAGGCAACAGCTTTGCTAGTGCTTCTACCGAAGCATGGGCTCGATGTGATACGGAAAATGCGTCATTAACATACACATCCCCCATATTCGCCAGATAGCTGGCAAACTCAGGATCATTGGATTCCTCCCCTGGATGAAAACGGATATTTTCTAACATCATAATCTTCCACGCATTATCCTCTGGATTCATCGGCACAGGAATACCCAGGTGGCCCGATAATGCTTGGGCAATGGGAGCCAGAGTTAATTCAGGCACAGTCTTGCTTTTCGGCCGTCCTAGGTGAGAGAGAATAATCACCCTGGCATTCTTGCCCAATAGCTCCCTAAGAGTTCCCAGCGATGCTTTGATGCGTGTAGAATCCAGAATCTTCCCACCTTGCATGGGGACATTCAAATCCAAACGGACCAAAACAGTCTTTCCTTGTACATCTCGGTCATCCAGCGTATAAAATGGCTTCATGGGGTGTTTTCTCTCTAAGGTTTTTTGGATTTTGAGAGAGAACCTAAACAAGGTCAATGAATTTTTACATGCCAGCCTTACAACTTGCCTATGGCCTGACTTTTGAAGACCTGTATTCCACAGACGGAATACAAAAATTGCAGGCTGCGTATCTGAAAGCACTGCCCCCAGACCTAGACCTTTTACAAGAAGCAGAATTCTTGGAAAGCTTTATCGCTGAATTATTTGGCATTACGCCTAATAATCAGACCGCTAAGCTGGATGCCCTAATCGCCTTTAAGAAGAAATTTATACAGCGCAAGGCCGCGTATGCACATAAAGAAAACGCCTACAGCTTTGATGGCGCAGCCCTGCGGAACAGCTTAACGCAAGCCTTTGGCAAACCTTTTTCAGAAATGGCATTTTTCCAACATGCCGAAGCCCATGAAGAGCTCGCTTTGCAATACGCTGCCTGGGCGTTGCATACTGCAGAAGGGCAAAAGCATCATAAGGGTGACTTTCTGTTTTCTTTGCCTCAGAAAATTGACCCGGAAAATCTTGTTGATTTAGACCCTGCCTTACGCTGTCGAGATGGCTTTGCGCACACGGACCCGGGGCATTCCGAAGCTTATATCCATGGACAGGCTCATTACTGTATATGGTGTCATAAGCGGGATAAAGATTCATGCTCGAAAGGCTTGGATAATGACAATCTCGGGTGCCCGCTGGAAGAAAAGATCTCGGAGATGAATCTTCTGCAAGCCCACGGCCACAGTCTAGCCGCCCTTGCCGTGGTGATGATCGATAACCCCATGGTTGCAGCAACGGGGCATCGTATCTGTAATGACTGCATGAAAGCTTGTATTTATCAAAAACAAGAACCTGTCGACATTCCTGCGGTTGAAAGCCATGTGCTACAAACAGTGCTGAAGCTGCCTTGGGGTGTTGAGGTCTACAGTCTGCTAAGCCGCTGGAATCCGTTGAACAAAAACCGACCAACGCCTTTAGATCAAAGCGGTAAGGCGGTATTAGTTGCAGGAATGGGCCCAGCGGGTTTCACTCTGGCGCATCATTTGTTAAATGACGGCCATCAAGTCGTTGGCATTGATGGCCTAAAGATTGAGCCTTGGCAGATACCTTTTGAGCCAATACATGATGTAGAAGACATCAGGCAACCGCTTGATCAGCGGCCCATAGCAGGCTTTGGTGGCGTGGCAGAGTATGGCATTACCGTGCGCTGGGATAAGAATAACCTGACATTAATTCGTCTCTTGCTACAGCGCCGCGCACAGTTCCAGCTTTATGGTGGGGTAAGGTTGGGTAGCACGATCACGACTGATCAAGCCATAGAGATGGGCTTTGATCATATCGCCTTGTGCATGGGGGCTGGTAAGCCAACCGTCTTGCCAATCAAAAATAACTTGGCCAAAGGCGTTCGGCAGGCATCGGACTTTCTGATGGCCCTACAGCTAACAGGTGCCGCAAAGAAAGACTCAATCGCCAATCTTGAAATTCGCTTGCCTGTCGTTGTTATTGGAGGTGGCCTTACGGCAATAGACACGGCTACAGAAGCGCTGGCTTATTACCCCGTTCAAGTGGAAAAATATCTAGATCGATGTGAAGCGTTAGACATTCAGGGTGACGCAGAATTCCTAGAGCAGGGGCGCGCCATTCGGGCAGAGCGCCAACTGGCCGAGCGCGAAGGAAGACAACCTAACTTCATCCCACTTTTGCAATCTTGGGGCGGTTCAACCATTGCCTATCGCAAGCGTTTGCAGGACGCCCCCAGTTATCGCCAGAACCATGAAGAAGTCGCCAAAGCCCTAGAAGAAGGCATCGGTCTAGTTACAGAATTCAGCCCAGAAGAGGTTATTGTTGATGATGCCAACCATGCCATTGCCCTAAAAGGCAATAAGGGAGACTTACCCGCAAGAACAATTTTGGTGGCTGCCGGTACGAAACCAAACACTATGATCGCGCGGGAAGAAGATGGGCGTTTTCATCTGGATGGAAAATACTTCCAGGCGTATGATGATGCTGGCCGCAAGGTCTCTCCTGAAGCCTGCGCCAAACCGCAACAAGCAGATATACTGTGCACAGCTGATACGACTCTATCCTTTTTTGGAGATCTTCACCCATCATTTGCAGGTAATGTGGTCAAAGCCATGGCTAGTGCTAAACGCGGATATCCTCTGATCTCCCAAATTCTGGCCAACAAGCCGTCTCATGCACCTGTCGACCTGTCAAACGTCCGCGCAGAAGTTAAGACCGTGCAAACTCTCGCACCCAAAATCGTTGAAGTAATTGTGCACGCCCCTCTTGCAGCAAGTCAGTTTCGACCAGGGCAATTCTATCGTTTACAAAATTTCGAATCCAATGCACCACGGGTAAATGGCACACCTTTAGCCATGGAAGGCATCGCTTTGACTGGTGCTTGGGCAGATCCAAAAACAGGCCTATTATCCCTGATAATTTTAGAGATGGGGGGATCTTCGGATATCTGCACCTTGTTAAAACCAGGCGAAGAAGTAAGCCTTATGGGACCAACCGGAACCCCCACCGAGATTGTCCAAAATCAGAATGTCTTGTTGATTGGTGGCGGCCTGGGTAATGCTGTGCTGTTTTCCATTGGCAAGGCCTTAAGGGCTAATGGCTGCCATGTGACCTATGCAGCGGGCTATAGATCTGCGGATACTGTCTTCTACAGGCAAGCAATTGAGGAAGCCGCAGACAAAGTTTTATGGTGTTGCGATGATGCGCTGATAAAACCATCTAGACCCCAGGATTTATCCTTTAAAGGAAATATCGTAGGCGGCCTGAAGGAAAACCGTCAGGACCTTAGCCTAAGCAACATTGACCGCATGATTGTCATAGGGTCTGACAGGATGATGGCAGCCGTAAATAGGGCGCGTCATACTACGTTAAAAGCCCACTTAAAACCTGATCATGTTGCAATTGCCAGCATAAATTCGCCCATGCAGTGCATGATGAAAGAAATTTGTGCACAATGCATCCAAAGGCATATCCATCCAGAAACGGGTGAGGAAACCATTATCTTCAGTTGTGTTAACCAGGATCAACCCATGGACTGGGTTGATTTTGACTGCCTTGGCGACAGATTGACCCAGCAACAAACCAGCGAAGAGCTAACCCGCGCTTGGATTAAGCAGTGTCGCGCATCCATCGCGTAATGATATCAATCTGACTAGGCTCCATCAAAGCAGGCGCATGCGCAACATCGGCCACTTCAACGGCTGTTATATTGTTATGGGTAGCCTTCATTTGCTCTAGAGTGTCTTTCGTCAGAATATCTGAAGTTTCCCCGCGTAGAACCAGCACTGGGCACTTTACCCCTGCCCATTGATCCCATAAATCAATATCCGGAGCGCCTTCAACTGGGGGAATAATAATATTTGGGTCGTATGCGCATGTGTACCCACCGTCATCCAGTTCCTTGGCAGAATATTTCGCAATATGCGCCCAATGCTCATCCCGCAATTCCCCAAAAGGTCCGTAAATTTTGCGAAAATGCGCTTCAACCTGTTCAAGACTATCGAAATGTAAAGATTTGCCTGCATAATCAGCAATGCGCTTTGCTGCGCTTGCGGGAATTTGTGGCCCAACATCATTCATAACCAAGCGACGGATCGGTGAATGAGGCTGTGCAGCCAACAACATTCCCAGTACGCCACCCATAGAGGTGCCAACCCAATCTACGCTTGCCACATTAAGGCGCGCCATCAGTGCCGTCAGATCCGCGAGATATTGTGGAAAATTATACAGGTATGCCTCAGGCAACCAGTCGCTTTTTCCACGCCCCACTATATCAGGGCAAATGATGCGATAATCCGACATTAATTCCCTAGATAAGAAGTCGAAATCACGGCCATTGCGGGTTAGACCATGCACGCAGACAACGGCATTTTTGTTCTCTGCGCCCCATTCAACATAGGCCATTTTGTGAAAACCTGCAGTACTAAGACAATCAATATAATGTTGCTGCATTTCCATTCCTTATTTTATGTGCTCATACGCTTGCAGAGCTCTTTCACGCCCCTCTTCATGGGGAACA
This sequence comes from Alphaproteobacteria bacterium, assembly GCA_049608925.1. GTDB lineage: Bacteria > Pseudomonadota > Alphaproteobacteria > JAGOMX01 > JAGOMX01 > JBMYXZ01. The sequence continues at coordinate 7,102 of JBMYXZ010000050.1, forward strand.
ACAGGCTTTGGCATACCGGCTTCCCAGGGAGCATGAATCTTATCATTTGATAAGTTTACCACTTCTGGCACCCATTTGCGCACATATTTGCCTTCTGGGTCAAATTTTTTACCTTGCAAGATGGGATTAAATATCCGGAAATAGGGTTGCGCATCAGCACCTGATCCAGCAACCCACTGCCAATTTGCTACATTGCTGGCAATATCAGCATCGACCAGTGTATCCCAGAACCATTCTTCGCCTTGCTTCCAATGGATCAACATATGCTTGGTCAAAAGCGATCCCACAATCATGCGAACGCGATTATGCATATATCCCGTCTGCCACAGCTCTCGCATGCCAGCATCTGCAATCGGATAGCCCATCTTGCCTAACTGCCAAGCCTGCAAAAACTTTTCATTTGGCTGCCAGGGGAAAGACTCGAACTTTTTATTAAAAGGCGCCTCAATCATATAGGGAAAGTTACAAATCAAGTTATAGCTGAATTCACGCCACACGAGCTCTTGCATAAAGTGAACAATATTTTTGTCATCTCCTGCCGCAGCAGCAGCCATCCATACTTGCTTGGGACTTATCTCCCCGAACCGCAAATAGGGCGATAGGCGAGATGTGCACTCAATAGCCGGGAAATCACGGCCTTCTTTATAATTATAGACTTTATCCGCAAGAAAGGACGTCAGCAATCTATGTGCCTCATCCTCTCCAGGCTTCCAAGCCTGTTGCAGGCCCTTCGACCAATCAGGCTTTGTGGGTAGCAAGCTCCAGTCTTCCAGCTGATTACTGTTAACGTCCGGCGTGATCTTTATATTATCTGGCTTTTGCAGGCACCCCCCAGTGATTTCACGTCGCAGGCATTCTTTCCAGAACGGGGTAAAGACCTTAAACGGCAGGCCTTGCTTGTTTTTAACAGCCTGTGGTTCAAACAGTAGAGTACCGGGAAAAGTTTGAAAGCTTGCCCCGAAGAAGTCGGCAATTTTCTGATCTCTTCCGCGCTGCAACGGATTAAAGCTTTTCGAGCAATATATAGCATCCGCCCCATACGTTTTGGCGATTTCCTGAAGATGCTCTAAAGCATCACCTTTTCTCAAGACCAGTTCTCCCAACGACTTTTCTAAAGACTTCAGACTGTGATGCAACCACCATCGGCTTGCGCCACCCAATGGCCTGCAGCCCTTATAGCTCTCATCGAGAATGTATACAGGAATTACCTCACCGCGTTTACATGCCGCCCACAGAGCCGGGTGGTCTGACAGGCGCAAATCATCTTGAAACCAAACGATTGTTTTAGGCATAACTTTCTTTATAATGCTGCATTATGGGTAAGATATACGGATTTACTATCCATTGAAAGCACCATAATATCAGATGTCTTTAACCAAATATCAGGGAAGCCCGATGAAACCTATCTATCTCGCAATTATTATAAGTCTCTTTCTAGGCCATCAACTGAATGCCACACACCTTATCCAGCAGCATTTTCATACGGCATCAATAGCAGATACCACCTGGCCAGAATACAAGAAAGAAATTCTTAACATCGTTCAGGACAAAGCCCCTGCCAATAACCCCGCATATTCAAAAAGGTCTACCAGAGACACATGGAACTATGGCTATAGCTTTTATCAATTCGACGATGACGGAAACCCAAAATTCAACAAGATTCCTCAATGGTTACAAGACCTTGGGGAAAAGGTGTCCAGTAAGTTTAAGGATAAAGTGCCAGATGGGTTTGTGATAGATAACATCTTGATAGCTGACTATAAGACAGGTGACCAAGTCACGCCTCACTTTGACTTTGGCAAGAATAATTACCCGCATGAAAATCGCTACCCCTATAATAAAGCAGACTTGAACTATCATTACGGTGATATTGTCCTGGGGCTCGTGGTGGAAATAGACGAAGATGCACACCTTTATTGGGTATATAGCGAAGATACCAATGGCTTGCCAGATGAAAAAGCACTAGCTGATTATTCAATGAATGAAAAAGAAGCAGATGTTTATATGATTGAAGGACCAATCAGATTTCATCCCTATTATCATGCCGTAACACCCGCAAAGAACCGCCGGATATCAATAACATTCAGACAGACTATATTTCAGGATAAGTAACCAGGTAAAGCTATAAGAAGCTCTTTAATAGGGCTTCTTATAGATAAGTCGTACGAGACAGAATCATCAACATTGATAGACTCAGTGCGCATACAGTACATAGAATTGGGTCAAGCATGTCTTTTATACCTTCCAAGATATTCTGGTACTATACTTTCCATGGCAGCAGGTTTTATGTCAAGCTCTTTGAAAGACAACGCACCTGAATGCACTACACTGTCTTTTTGCAGCAACTTCACCTGATCTGCCGTTAGGGGTGCATCAGGTATCCACTGCATCAGCCTGCCAAGTATATCAGCAGCAGGGTATGGGATAGGAACGAACATACTATTGCGACCTGTTATCTCGCCCACATACTCCAGAATCTCTTTAAAAGAATACACCTGGGGCCCGCCCAGCTCGTATACTTTGCCATTATAAGGACAGCTCGTTGTGCGACGATCACAGACAACACGCATGATGGCTTCTGCCACATCACAGACATAAACGGGCTGAAACTTTGTTTCACCACCGCCAACTAACGGCAATGCAGGCGAAATACGCGCCATTGAGGCAAACATGTTCATGAAGCGGTCTTCGGCGCCAAATATAACACTGGGACGCACAATCGTAGCATTGGGGAAGTTCTTCCAAACCCGGGCCTCACCTTGCCCTTTAGTAGAAGCATATTTAGAAGGTGAATTTGGATCTGCATTAATCGCAGACATTTGAACAAATTTTTTCACACCACTTTCAGATGCGACCTGAGAAATCAGATTTGGCCCAATGACATGTAGATCTTCAAAAGTATTCTTGCTTTTTTCCTGCAACACACCAATTAAGTTCACAACTGCATATGAACCATCAATCGCTTGGGCAATGCTTTCTTTGTCTCTTATATTAACCTCAACCGGGGTAATTTGCCCAACGTCTCCCATTGTCTTTAAAAAAAGAGCGCTTTTTGCATATCGCCCCGCGATACGGATGATTGCCCCCTCTTTCGCCAGCTTTTGGACAACATAGCGCCCTACAAAGCCAGAGCCTCCAAAAATTGTTACCAGCTTTCCTTTAATTGACATGTGCCATAATTCTTTAAAAAACGTACATAGATTGTAGCCCGCCC
>JBMYXZ010000051.1:0-10249 GCA_049608925.1 Alphaproteobacteria bacterium
AATAAAACAATAAAATGGATTCCGCGGTCAAGCCGCGGAAAGTCGGAGTGTGTGGAGTTGAGTGGAGAGAGCCTTTAAACAGCAGGCTCTCCCTTCATCATAAAATTATTCCGGACAGTTATGGGCTAAGCTTAGCTTTCCACACTCCCATGCTTCGAGCTTTATGCCGGAGCGTCGGAGTATGGGGTGAGGTCAGAGAAACTCCTTAAACGGCGAGGTTTTCGTTCCCATTTAAAATTATCCGAGCACTTGTATTTTTAACCCTTTGCCACCTTCTGGCGATATTCCTTCTCTAGTGCCTGGATATCTATTTTCTTCAATCCTTCAGAAAAAATCTTATTCATTTTTTCACCTTCGGGTGATTTTTTGAAGCAAATATACAAGCTTTTATCGGCCAAAGTCTTGTCATTGAATTGCACAAGGTGCCCAATGTCTCGTTTCCTCAGATCGTTTTCTACTAGGTAGCTTAAGACGTGCTTGTCGATAACGGCGAGTGGCAGACGACCGTGGGCTACTTTTAAGATATTCTGCTTGTCGCCTGAAGCTTCATCGGTATTAAGGACATCATTAGTGACTTTTTCATCAAATTCAGGTGTGTTTGCGTATTCGGTGACGGTGCCAATTAAGTGTTCTTGTAGATCATCCAGTGAATTCCAGGATATTGGCTGCGCAACATTTTCTACAAAGCCTAGTGGGCTGTTGCCAAATGCCTCTGAGAAGATAAATTCTTTTTCCCGCTCTTTGTTGAAGTACGCAGGGAAGTAGCCATGAAAGCTAATATTCTCTCGAGCATTTGCTAGTGTGCGTTTCCAGGGATAGAATTCGATAATCAATTCATACCCAACGGCTTCAAAGGCTTTACGCACGACATAGGCTGACAGGCCATTTTCATATAGATTTTTGCCTGTGTAGGGTTTCCAATTAAGAGAATATAGCTTTACTACTGGACGAAGGTGTTTTGCGCGCCCCGCTGAAAGAGGGGCTGCGAAAAAAGTAGTCGCAAGTATACATGCGATTAAGGCGCGCATTCCGGTCATCTTATTTTTTAAAGCTCATAATGAATTGCATCACACTGAAGCCAGGGAGTCAACTATTTGCCGCCCAGGCTTTTTTTCAGCACGCCAAAGGCGATAATAATCCTCTTGAGGCGTTCTTCGGCTTGTTTGCTGCCGCTGTTGGCATCTGGATGGAATTTTTTGACAAGTGCTTTATAGGCTTGCTTGATGTCCGAGAACGTCACCGGCTGATCCAGCTGCAAAACTTTTAAAGCTTTTGCTTCATCACTGTTTTTTGCAAAAGACGGTTGATAGTTATCTTGGATTGGGGAATGGTCGTCTTCAAATAAACTGAAAGGGTCAAAATTTTGATCAAAAATCTTGGCGAATGATTTTGACGGGCCTTTGCCAATTGGCCAAGTAGGGCGCTGCCAGGTTATATCGACACGACGGGAATGCTCAATTTCATCTTCGTCCATGCCGGCATAGTAATTCCACTTTTTGTTATATTCACGCACGTGGTCTAGGCAGAACCAATAATACTGGCGCAGAGAGCTGCGTCCTTTCGGGGCAGGGTACATGGCTTGCTCCTCGCATCCTTTATGCTCGCAGATTCGGATTTTGGGGGCTGGGCCGTCATCAATAGGGTCAAAATACGCTTTACTCATAACTATATTATGGGTGTTGATGAGCAAAAATGCAAGGAAGGCATTGCCTCTTTCATGCATCTGTTTTAAAGTCGCACCATGACGACGACAATTGACATCCAAGGTGCTCGCGAGCACAACTTGCAAAACATATCGATATCTATTCCGAAAAATAAGCTTGTTGTCATTACAGGCTTAAGCGGCTCTGGGAAATCTTCTTTGGCATTTGACACGCTTTATGCCGAGGGGCAACGGCGCTATGTGGAGAGCTTATCTGCCTATGCGCGCCAGTTTTTGGAGCTGATGCAAAAGCCTGATGTGGATTCGATTGAAGGTCTGTCTCCCGCAATCTCAATTGAACAGAAAACCACGTCCAAGAATCCGCGGTCTACAGTTGGAACTGTGACCGAGATATATGATTATCTGCGCTTGTTATTTGCTCGTATAGGTGTGCCGCATTCTCCGGAAACTGGTTTGCCCATCGAAAGTCAGACGGTCACGCAAATGGTTGATCGTGTGATGGAGCTTGATGAAGGCACAAGACTGTATTTGTTGGCGCCGATTGTCCGTGGCCGCAAGGGTGAATATAAGAAAGAACTGGCTGAGCTGCTGAAAAAAGGCTTTCAACGCGTTAAAATCGATGGCGAGCTGTATGATTTGGATGCTACGCCAGAGCTCGATAAGAAGAAAAAACATACCATTGAAGTGGTCGTCGACCGGTTGGTTGTGAAACCAGACCTAGGGAATCGTCTGGCGGATTCCTTAGAAACGGCACTTGAACTTGGTGATGGTCTTATTTATGTGGAAGATGCCAAAACCAGCGAGCGCATTACATTTTCAGCCAAATTTGCTTGCCCCGTGTCAGGTTTTACCATCGATGAAATTGAACCACGGCTGTTTTCATTCAACAGTCCTTTCGGTGCTTGTCCCGAATGTGATGGCTTAGGTGTCAGTGCAAAATTTGATCCCAAGCTGGTTGTTCCAAACCCGGAGCGGACAATTTTCGCAGGGGTTATTGCACCTTGGCGCACAGCGTTTGCTTTTTACTATCAACAGGTTTTGCAAGCTGTCATCGAACATTATGATGGAGATCCTGAAAAGCCTTTTAATAAGCTATCTAAAAAAATCCAAGATGTAATCCTTTATGGTTCCGGCAGTGAGGCTATTGAGATGGTAGTCATGGACGATAAGCGCCGTCATCGCAGCCACAAGCCTTTTGAGGGAGTAATCCCCAGTCTGCAGCGCCGCTGGCAGGGCAACGAAAGCCCGCGGCAGATGGAGGAACTAAGCCGATTTCAAACCGTTAAGCCATGTGAAGCCTGCACTGGCAATCGCCTGAAACCTGAAGCGCTAGCCGTGAAGATAGATGGCAGGCATCTGGGCGAGATTTCGAGCATGTCGATTGGCGATGCGCGCCAATGGATTGAAGATCTGTACCAAGGCTTGGGGCAAAAGGATGCTACAATCGCTGGCCGTATTGTCAAAGAGTTGAAAGAGCGATTAGGCTTTTTGGTTAATGTTGGCTTGAACTATCTGACATTATCCCGGTCGTCAGGTACGCTATCTGGTGGAGAAAGCCAGCGCATACGCTTGGCATCGCAGATAGGGTCTGGATTGACGGGTGTTTTGTATGTTTTGGATGAACCGTCCATTGGGCTGCATCAACGAGACAATGACAAGCTGCTTGAGACCCTGGTGAATCTTCGTGATTTGGACAACACCGTGATTGTTGTGGAACATGATGAAGATGCGATTCGCTCAGCTGACTATGTTATTGATATGGGGCCCGGTGCGGGTATCCATGGCGGCACGGTCATAGCCGAAGGCAGTCTTGCCGATATTGAGTCAAACCCTGAAAGCATGACAGGGCAATATCTGTCTGGAAACCGCTGTATTGAAGTACCCAAGAAACGCCGCAAAGGGCATAAGAACAAGTCTTTGAAGGTGGTCAAAGCAGAAGTAAACAATCTAAAGAATGTGTCGGTTGATTTTCCCTTGGGGCGCTTTGTGTGTATTACCGGCGTGTCAGGTGGTGGCAAATCTTCGCTGGTGATTGAAACACTGTATAGATCTCTCGCGAGAACACTCTATAAAGCAAAAGATTTGCCTGGAAAGCATAAAGAAATTAAGGGGCTCGAGCATATCGATAAGGTTATTGATATTAATCAGTCTCCCATTGGCCGTACGCCGCGATCAAACCCTGCGACTTATACAGGATGTTTTACCCCTATTCGCGAATGGTTTGCACAATTACCCGAGGCAAAAGCCAGAGGGTATACGCCAGGGCGCTTTTCCTTCAACGTTAAGGGCGGGCGCTGCGAAGCCTGTCAGGGTGATGGTGTTATTAAGATCGAAATGCACTTTTTGCCAGATGTCTATGTGACGTGTGATCAGTGTAAGGGCAAGCGATACAACCGTGAGACGCTGGAAGTAACCTATAACGGCAAGTCTATTTCGGATGTATTGGAAATGACAGTTGAAGAAGCCTGCGGATTCTTTTCTGCGATGCCAGCGATTCATACAAAACTGCAGACATTAATGAAAGTTGGCTTGGGGTATGTACACGTTGGGCAGCAAGCAACAACCCTTTCAGGGGGGGAGGCGCAGCGTGTCAAACTGGCCAAGGAGCTTTCGAAGCGGGCGACCGGTAAAACGGTTTATATCCTCGACGAGCCCACCACAGGCTTGCACTTTGAAGATGTGCGAAAACTATTGGAAGTTCTGCACGCAATTGTCGAGCAAGGCAATTCTGTGTTTGTGATCGAGCACAATCTGGATGTCATTAAGACAGCAGATTGGATTATCGATATGGGCCCAGAGGGCGGTGACAAGGGCGGTTATGTGGTTGCCGAAGGAACGCCAGAGACAGTGGCGAAGGAACCAAAAAGTCACACAGGACGGTATTTAAAAAAATACGTTTAAGGACGGTTGACGATTTTGCCAGGTGGCAATAAATTGTGATGGAAATTAGGGGGAGCGCTTTTATGCTTACAAGATTACTACCAATCAGCATTATAGGGATCATAATGGTTACACCAGCAGCACATTCGGTAAATAAATTGTTTATGTTGGCCCAGACACTGGCGCAAAAAATGTATATGGAACATGATTTGACTGGAGCGCATGATCATATTTCACGTGATCTGAAGGTGACTTTGAAGGTTAATGGAAAAGCACCAGTTTCCAGAAATTATGACCAGTTTTTTGATTCTATTGAAAACAAGATTCGCGGCAATGTTGAAGATGTACGCATGCTGCAAATGAGCTTTGAAATGGCGGGACCCAATACCATTAAGTTCTATGAGCACTCCATCCAAAAGCGCAAAGGCACCGGAATTGATGAGGATGGGGAAGGGACCTATGACATCACGGATACCGGCTTTTGGACATTCCGAGAAGAAGATGGCGTGTTGAAACTGGTTGCCATGGAGCATGAATATCAGAAGACGAAACACAAAAGCAGGATGGCTGCTTAGGCGGTTTTTTCTTCAAAACCGCAATAATCGTATACTTTGCACTCGGCACATTTAGGTTTGCGCGCTACGCAGACATAGCGGCCATGCAGTATTAACCAGTGATGAGCATCACGCCGCCATTTCTTGGGGATGACTTGAAGCAGTTTGTCTTCTACCTCCCTGGGGGTTTTGCCCTCAGCCATCTTTGTGCGATTGCCAAGTCTGAAAATATGTGTGTCCACAGCCATGGTTTCATGGCCAAATGCAGTGTTCAAAACAACATTGGCTGTCTTTCGTCCTACACCAGGAAGAGACTCTAATGCAGCGCGGTCCTCGGGCACTATGCCATCAAAGTTATCCACCAACATCTGTGACAGCTTAATCACATTCTTGGCTTTGGTGTTAAAAAGACCAATGGTTTTGATATAGTCTTTTAAGCGATCTTCCCCCAGATCAACCATCTTTTGCGGCGTGTCAACTATGGCAAACAAATCTTTGGTCGCCTTGTTAACGCCCACATCTGTTGCCTGCGCTGACAACGCCACTGCAACCAAAAGAGTATAGGGGTTAGTATAGTTCAGCTCGGTCTTTGGCTCTGGGTTGCTCCCTGCCAGAGTCGCAAAGAACTGATCCACTTGATCAGGGGTCATCCAATGGCTTTCAATATGCCGTCAGCGATCTTTTTAGGGTCTGTTTCATGGTTAAAGTGTGCAACCATATGCCCCTGGCGGTCCATCAGATAGACAATAGACGAATGATCCATCAAATATTCAGTTGTGCCCGAATCAATTTCAGATTTCGCTGCATAAACGCGGTAAGCCTTAACGGCTTTTTGTACTTGTTCATCTGTACCCGTCAGGGCGATCATTTTTGGGTGGAAGTTCTGCATATACAGTTCCATTTGCTCGACAGTATCACGGGACGGATCAATCGTGATAAAGATAGGCTGTACAAAACGTGACTTGCCCCCGATTAAGTTCATGGCTTGGGTCATATTAGACAGGCCCGTCGGGCATATGTCAGGGCAATAGCTGTAGCCGAAGTACACCAACATGAATTGTCCTCGAAAGTCAGAGTCATGCCGCGTGTTGCCATTCTGATCAACCAGCGTGAATTTGCCACCGATCGAAGGCGTGCCAGACCCTTCCACATCTTTTACTTCTGCAATAGGAGCGTTTTCTTGAGTTTTTTGAGCATTCCAAATCGTACCAAGGGAGACAACTCCCACAACTAAAAAGATAGTGATCAGAAATGCTTTCATTTTAACGCTCCATATTTAGTAAATAATTTACTAATTTTTTATACGCGATTAAGGGGAAGAATGCTACCCCTAGGAGAAGTAGATATGGGAGGTACAAGATGCAGTGGTTTTTGGCCATATTAATGTGTGTAGCCCTGGCAAACCCGGGTGATTGCTCAACGATTGTTTTTAGCGAAAAGCGCGGGACAGGTAACGAAGAATATGTTCCAAAAACACCAATCAACAAGGTTGTTTCGCCTTCAATTGCTGCAAGGGCTTTCTTCGAATCTGGTAAAGCAAAATATGAGTGGAAGGATCTGGAGGAATTTGTCGGACTGAAAACGCTTTGTATATTAAACAAGAGTTTTGGCGATGATCATATACGTATTCTTGAAGAGCTTAGTTCACTAACAGTCTTGACTCTAGATCGCACCAGCATAACCAGTCTAAAGCAGCTTCCGGAGATGCTGGGAATGCGCGCCTTTAGCTTTAACCAAACAGCGGTGACAAGCCTAGAGGGCATTGAGCAATGTCGCAACCTGCTGCGCATTGATATTTCAGCCTTGAAGTTGGAGTCTTTAGAGAAGCTGAAAGAATTGGAAGAATTAAGAGTGATACTTGCCTACCAGTTGGGCTCAGATATAGATTGGTCGGTGCTTGCAAAAATGCCAAAACTTCAAAAAGTTATTGTTGAAAGCGATTGCCAAAACAAGACCTTAGGCGCCTTAGGAAAGAAAGTAATTAAGGACAGCAGTCACACTATAAGCTGGGATCATTCTGATTTCCCAAAAAATAACTGGTGTTATTACTGATATTAAGTTAAATATTTTTGAGTTTATATTTTAATTATTGGGTTTAATGATGCATTTAAGAAATTTTTTAGCGTTTGTGGCAACTGTAATTTTTTCCTTGCCAGTTCTTTCAAGTGAAGAATTTCTGTTTAAGGTAGATCCTAATCCCAAACAGTTAATGAGACTTTTTAAATGTTTTAACGCTGCAAGAAATCAACGTGGAGGCAAAGCGCAGGATGCTGACTTTTTATCTTCGCAAATTCGAGTGTCAGCAAAGTTTGGTAAATTCATACCTTCCCTGTTTAATTTTTATTCTGACGAAAAGGGTATTCAGCTTCGCCCACTCAAAATAAGTGATCTGTCCAGAGTTTATGAAATTGACTCCAAAAGTATTTTAAGCAATCCATTTAAGCAAATATTTTGCACTACTATTGACTGGAGCGATACATCCGTATCACCTTTTGATGAAAAAGCTTACATCATCAAGCGTGGAGAGGAGGAAAATGCTCAAATAAAAGACTTTTGCGCTAAAAATCATTTGTCTGAAAATGATTGTTTCCCGCAATTATTAAGAATCGCGATTGTTGATACAAAGTCTGGAAGTCTGATCGGCGTAAACTTTTTTGATACAATGGATGAAGATGGTTTGATTGAAATCAGTTCACTTTATGACGTTGCATGTCGCGGTAGAGGAATAGGATCATACGTATCCACCACTGTTCTGAATTTCCTCGCAAGATTTAGTGGAAAATTATTGGCACACTGCCCGGAAGAGCAGGTATTGTGGGGGGTATTTAAAGGTATTAGGGCCACTATCCACACACATAATCCGGCATCGATGAAAGTAAGGTGGAAGTCAGGTATGCGGCCGGTTGGGTATTCTGATGATATGGCTTTTGAGAATATACTGCCTCTCAGAGATCCTTCTGTAGAGTTTGTGTTCCCTGTGTATTGTGATACAGAAATATTGGCTGATCCTCTCTTCTCAGCAATACAAAGTCTTATGAGTAAGAACATAGAGGAGCAAATGGGCGCTAGAGAATTGTTAAGACTTTGTAATCATGATGGTCGTAGAATTGATTGTATAAACTTATTTGTACTGTCAATGTTGCGTAACATGGTGCAGCAAACTAAAATGCACAGGATTGGCTATTGATCAGGCTTTCCGCCATAGTTGACCACCTTGCAAAACCGTGCTAGCGTCGATTAAATTTTGTGCATTTAGGAGCCCAAATGGTAAAAGCTGCAGTCTCTTTTTTTGATCGGTTGATGCAGGATTATACACCTGATCCGTTTCTTTTGGTGATCTTGCTGACCGTTTCTCTGTTCGGTTTAGGATTAGTTGTGACCCCATCATCGCCTATGCAATTGATCACCTATTGGGGTGATGGATTTTGGGGGCTTATACAGTTTACCCTACAGATGGTCATGGTGCTGGTCGGCGGCTATATTATTGCCGTGGCTCCACCGATTAAAAAAGGCCTGACGCGTATTGCCCAGTCTGTATCCACTTCCGGACAAGCTGTCGTTGTTGTAACCCTGATAGCATTAGTTGGATCTTACCTTAACTGGGGCCTGGGGCTGGTCATTGGTGGCATCGTATGTCGCGAGATAGCCAAGATTCTGCCAGGTGTTAATTACCGATTGTTGGTTGCCAGCTCATACAGCGGCTTTATTGTTTGGCATGGCGGCTTGTCGGCCTCAATTCCATTAGTGATTGCTACGGAAGGACATTTTACCCAGCATCTTACAGGTGTCATTCCGATTTCTCAGACGTTGTTTGCGCCGTTGAATATCACAGCAATCATCGGCATGTTTCTGATTCTTCCAGTGGCAAACTGGGCTTTGGGCAAGATTCATCCAGATAACCGTCCGGTAGATATTCAAGAAGATTCAGATCAGTCAGATTCATCACTATTGCCAGAAAATATGGTTCCTGCTGAAAAGCTGGAAAATAGTATGATCGTATCCTTACTGGTTGCTAGCATGGGCTTTTTGTACATCATTGCACAGATCTATGAAGGCAAGTTCAGTCTTGGGTTGAACGATGTTAACTTTGTGCTGTTGATGTTGGCTATCTTTTGCCACGGTACGCCCCGGTCGTTGCTGAATGCTCTGACGGACGGTGCAAAACGTGTGGGCCCAATTCTGATCCAATTCCCATTTTATGCGGGTATTATGGGGATGATGGCATCTTCTAGCCTGGCGCAATGGCTTTCAGATATTTTTGTTGCCTCTTGTACGGCTGAGAATTTCCCATTGCTGACATTCTACAGTGCAGGATTTCTGAACATGTTCATACCATCAGGTGGTGGCCAATGGGCTGTGCAAGGGCCGATTATATTGGAAGCAGCCCGTCAAATTGGGGCTGACATATCCAAAGTAGCCTTGGCTGTCGCCTGGGGTGACGCTTGGACCAACCTGCTGCAACCTTTCTGGGCCTTGCCATTGCTGGCAATTGCAGGCTTGAAGATCCGAGATATCATGGGCTATTGCGTCAGCCTGTTATTTATCACAGGTGTATTCTTAACGGCTATTTTTCTGGTTTTTTAGCCAAATTGCTCTCGACAAGGGGCGTGTGGTTTGTTATACGATAGTCATCTCAGTTTTGGGGCGCTTAGCTCAGTTGGTAGAGCAGCTGACTCTTAATCAGCGGGTCACAGGTTCGAGTCCTGTAGCGCCCACCACTCCCACAGCGGGTTTCGGCGATTTTAGAAAAAATCCTAAAAATTAAAAGTCTCCAAAAAGTCACCATTAGGTGATTTTTCGTGTAGAAAGTCGCCAGTCATAAAAATTGCCTAAAATTGTAACATTTGTAATGGGTTGTGAATTTGTCTAGGATCTGGTCATCATTGTTTAATTTGGGAGATTAAGTTTTGGCACAGGGCTTATTGCGTATTTTTTCATATAAGTCTGCTCGGATTGCTTTTGTTGGTTTATTGGGTGGTTTAAGTTTATTCCTGCTGTTACTCATGACATATGAGTACATTCAATACACGAATGATTTTTATGAGAGACAAAGCACTGAACACTCACAGGTTGAGGCAGTACATCAAAAAATCACCAACCAAACCCAAGGATTGCTAAATCTGATAGCTTTTAGATTAGAGAACAAAACGAA
>JBMYXZ010000052.1:0-9605 GCA_049608925.1 Alphaproteobacteria bacterium
TGAATCATATTGCCAGCCTCGGGGCCAATGATGTGCGCCCCCAAAATTTCATCCGTCTCTTTGTCTGTTAGGATTTTCACAAAGCCACCTGAGTCGCCTACAGCTTTAGCACGGCTGTTGGCCATGAAAGGGAATTTCCCAACGCCATAGTTAATGCCTGCTTCTTTCAGTTGCTCTTCCGACTTACCAACAGTTGCAACTTCTGGATGCGTATACACAATACCCGGGATTAGATCATAATTCATATGTGGCTTCTGACCTGCCAGCATTTCAGCAAGGGTGACACCCTCTTCTTCGCCTTTATGCGCCAGCATTGGTCCTGCCACAACATCCCCTATCGCATAAACGCCTGGGGCTGTTGTTTGGTAATGGTCGTCAATAATGATGCGGCCGCGCTCATCTAGCGACACGCCTGCTGCGTCTAGCCCTAACCCATCAGTATGAGGACGGCGGCCAATTGACACCAACACAACATCAGCATCCAACGTTGAGGCACTGCCATCAGCTGCAGACTCAAGATTAAGCGTCAGTCCGGCAAGGCCCTTATTTACGCCCGCAACTTTGGTGCCAAGCATGAATGATATACCCTGATCTTCCAAAGTCTTTTTCAGTGCTGATCCGAGCTCTCGATCCATTGCAGGGACAATAGCATCAAAGTATTCAATAACAGTTACCTGCGATCCCAAGCGTGACCAGACACTTGCCATCTCTAGACCGATATAACCACCGCCGATCACCGCCATACGCGGAGGCACAGACTCTAAAGCCAAGGCACCCGTTGACGACACAATAGTCTGCTCGTCAATCTCGATACCCGGCAATGGCATGACCTCGGAACCTGTTGCCAGGATAATATGCTTTGCCGTGACCATGTCTGTGTCCCCCACAGATACCTTGCCACCGCCCAACAACTGCGCAGCACCTTTTAAGTGCGTGATTTTATTCTTCTTAAACAAATAGCCAATACCACCGGTCAGCTCGCCAACCAGTTTCTGTTTGCGTCCCATCATCGCAGGCACATCAATATCAACACCGCTGACAGAAATACCGTGACCACCCATTTCAGCCTTAGCTTGATGGTATAGGTGCGATGAATGCAGCAGCGCCTTTGACGGGATACATCCAACGTTTAGACACGTACCGCCCAGCTCGTACTTTTCCGCACATGCTACTGAGAACCCCAGCTGAGCCGCGCGTATCGCGCAGACATAACCAGCAGGTCCCGCACCAATAACCAAGACGTCAACGGCGTGATCAGCCATAAGTTTTATACTCCCAGCAAGATATGTTCAGGATTTTCTATGCATTCTTTGATTTTGACCAAGAACGTCACAGCCTCGCGGCCATCAATGATACGGTGGTCATAAGTCAAAGCAATATACATCATAGGACGCACTTTTACCTCATCACCAACAACCATCGGGCGTTTCTGGATTTTATGCATACCCAAAATACCAGACTGCGGCGGGTTCAAGATTGGTGTCGACATCAAAGATCCAAAGACACCACCGTTGGTAATTGTGAAAGTCCCACCGGTTAGCTCAGCAACCGACAGTTTGCCGTCACGCGCTCTTAGTGCAAGGTCATTGATTTCCTGCTCAATGCCAGCAAATGACCTGCTAGCAACATCACGGACAACCGGCACAACCAAGCCTTGTGGAGCGCTGACTGCAACGCCGATATCATAGTGATTCTTATAGATGATCTCGTCACCATCAATCTGCGCATTGACGCTTGGCACTTCACGCAAGGCTTGTTCTGCTGCCTTAACAAAGAAAGACATGAACCCTAGACGCACACCGTGCTTTTTCTCAAAGCGTTCCTTAAGATCTGAACGAATACGCATGACCTCGGTCATATCAACTTCGTTAAATGTCGTCAGCATCGCAGCCGTGTTCTGCGCTTCCTTCAAACGTGACGCAATAGTCTGACGCAAACGTGACATCTTCACGCGCTCTTCCTGAGGCGCCGCTTGTGTCTGTGGCGCTGGCGGCAGATCCAGCTCAATCGCCGTATTACCAGTTGTCACAGTAGGTTGTGTATCTTGTGTAGGCGTCGATGTCTCGCCAGTCTTCATAAAGTTCAGCACATCTTGCTTTGTAACCCGACCATCTTTTCCTGAAGCAGGAATCTCTGCAGGAGGAACATCCCCCTCAGCAGCAATCTTCTGCGCGGCTGGAGACATAATCGGAACCGTACCTGGAGGCGTTGATGTGGGGGCAAATTCAGGGGAAGGCGCAGGAGATGTGGGCGTCTCGATTGCCTTCAAATCAGGTTTAGCTTCCGCGGTTTCTTCTCGCGTTGTTTCTTCAGCTTGCTGAGGGGCAGCGGCAGGCGCCGGAGCAGCTTGCGCACCCGCACCAATCTTGCCGATAACATCGCCGACAGCAACCGTTGATCCTTCTTGTGCAGTAATTTCTGTCAGAGTTCCTGCCTCTGGCGCATTGACTTCCAGCGTCACCTTTTCGGTTTCCAGCTCTACAATGGTTTCATCCTGCGCAACCGCATCGCCAGCAGATTTCAACCATCGCCCAATCGTAGCCTCTGAGACAGATTCCCCCAGAGGAGGAACGATAAGTTCTTTTACATCACTCATGATCGTGAACTTCCTTTCCAGATCTTAGCGCCCAAGGCACCAAGGAAAAATTTATTTAAAATCCTTAGTACCAGCTTACTCTACATGGAAAGCATGTTCAACCAGCTGTTGCTGTTTTTCTTCATGAACTTTTGCATAGCCAGTCGCAGTAGATGCTGACGATGGTCTTCCAACATATTTAGGTCGGGGACGCTCGAAGCCAGCTTTACGCAAAATGCTTTCAAGTGGACGGTCTAAGAAATGCCATGATCCCATGTTCTGTGGTTCTTCCTGGCACCAAACGACATCAGCTGACTGACGATAAGGTGCCAGTGCTTCCACTAGATGCTCGGATGGAATCGGATAAAGCTGCTCTAGCCTAACAATCGCCACGTCATCAATACCTTGACGTTCACGCTCTGCCCACAATTCATAAAAGATTTTGCCAGAACACAAGATCACTCGGCGCAAGTTATGATTGTCGCGGATTGCACTTTTCAATTCGGGCAATACCCGCTTGAATTCTGTTCCTGGACCAAAGTCTTCCAGTCTAGACACCGCCATCTTATGACGCAACAATCCTTTTGGGGTCATCACAACAAGTGGCTTGCGAATATTACGGCGCATTTGGCGACGCAGAACATGAAAGTAGTTCGCAGGCGTCGTACAATTAACCACCTGCCAGTTACGCTCGGCAGACATCTGCAAATAGCGCTCTAGTCTTGCCGAAGAATGCTCTGGCCCCTGCCCTTCATAAGCATGTGGCAACAACATAACCAATCCCGACATACGATTCCACTTAGCTTCACCGGAAGACAAGAATTGATCAATAATTACTTGGGCGCCGTTGGCAAAGTCACCGAACTGTGCTTCCCAAATCACCAATCCATGCGGATCAGCCAAGCTGTACCCATATTCAAACCCAAGCACAGCAGCTTCCGACAATGGAGAATCAATAATCTCCAGCTCAGCTTGTCCAGCCTGGATATTGTTCAGCGGAATGTGCTTCGCCTCTGTTTGCTGATCAACAAAAACGGCATGACGCTGTGAAAACGTACCGCGGCCACAATCCTGACCGCTAAAGCGAACAAAGTTGCCTTCACAGAGCAAACTTCCGATTGCCAGCGCTTCGCCGGTAGCCCAATCGATTCCTTCACCAGAATCAATTTTTGCAGCTTTATCATTCAAGATGCGTTGCAAGCGTTTATGCACCGTAAAGCCTTCTGGCACATTGGTGATTGTATGGCCAATCTGTTGTAGAAGCTCGGTCGACACCATGGTTTCGCCATCAGTATTATCTTCGGTACCGAATTCAAAACCGCTCCAACGCCCGTCTAGCCAGTCAACGGTCTTTTCACTTCTGTTAGCAGCTTCGGTAAATTCATCAGCAAGCTGCTTTTCGTATTCTTGCTCAATGGCCGTCAATTCAGCTTCTGTCGCATGATCATCTTCCAATAGACGCTTGCGATAGATATCTTTTGTAGAAGGATGATCGGCAATTTTTGCGTACATCTTTGGCTGCGTGAAAGAAGGCTCGTCAATTTCGTTATGCCCATGACGGCGATAACAAAATAGATCAATCACAACATCCTTCTTGAAACGCTGGCGGAATTTAATTGCCAGACGAGACGCGTAAGCTACAGCTTCAGGGTCATCTCCATTCACGTGGAAGATTGGCGCCTGCACCATTTTTGCCACATCTGAACAATAAGGCGACGACCTGGAATGCATCGGACTGGTTGTAAAGCCAATCTGATTATTGATCACCAAATGCAATGTGCCACCCACACGATAGCCCGGCAGTTCGGAAATCATTAATGTTTCTGCAACAAGCCCTTGACCAGCGAACGCCGCATCACCATGCAACAAGAAACCCATTACCGTCGAGCGCGTGTCATCATGCAGCTGCATCTGCTTCGCACGGACCTTACCAACGACGACTGGGTTAACGGCTTCAAGATGAGATGGGTTAGCTGTCAAAGACAAATGAATTTCTTGATTTGAAAACGTCCTGTCAGAAGAACAGCCCAAGTGATACTTCACATCACCGGATCCCTGCACGTCTTCTGCGCCCAGATGGCCCCCTTCAAATTCCGTGAATATATTGCTAAGCGGCTTGCCAATAATGTTTGCCAGCACATTCAAACGACCGCGATGCGCCATACCGAAGACGACCTCTTTCACGCCATGGGCGCCGGCCTCCAACAAGCATTGTTCAATAGCTGGGATTGTACTTTCCGCCCCCTCAACACCAAAGCGTTTGGCACCTGTGAACTTTGTATTTAAAAAGCGTTCGAAGGTGTCTGCGCGGGTAAGTTCGGAATATATCTTCAAACGATCTTGCTTTGTCAGCCGCGAGCGCGCCTCTAGATCTTCCATATGCTCTATGATCCAATCGCGTTGCTCAGGATCTTGGATGTGCATAAATTCTGCCCCAATGCTATCAGCATATGTCTTATCAAGAATTTCCTTGATCTCATTGATCGTGCCGGACTGACGACCAAGATCACCACCTATGAAAATCTGGCGGTCGTAGTCTTCCGGGCCAAAACCATACCCTTTTGGATCAAGATCAGCATGATATTCGCGCTTTTCCAGCCCAAGCGGGTCAAGATTCGCCTGCAAGTGACCACGCACGCGATACGACCGAATCAACATCGATGCCCGGGTTGAATCCAGCACATTATGATAGGCTTGCTCGCCCTGAGCCGTCGTGCTAGCCCCTTGGGTATTTACAACTTGCGGCTGGAATGCCTCTGGCAGCACACTTGTAGGGCGCCGCGCCCAACTGGCACCATGCATTTCAGTAAGCAGCGCACGTGCATCATCATCCAGATTTTCGAACACGCGGATCCAGCTGGGATCCACAGAGGTAGAATCTTGGACGTATTGGGCATACAGCGTAACTAGAAACTGGGCATTATTGCCAGAAAACAGTGTAGTAGAATCGGTTAAATCAGCCATGGGATTTATCTCTTGGGCAGTTGAGCTTGTTGACATTTTATATGCTCGCTTTTAAATGTTCTCGTTCGAGCCTAAAGGCAATAGTTAAACATATCATTAACATGTATCACAAATCCAAAATTAATTATATGGATGTTTTGAAAGGGCGGGAGTACAATTACGGGGTTAACTTTTTTAACAGGGAGAAAAAAATGAAGAAGTTACTGACTATTGCCTTTATCGCAGCAATGACCACCACTGGTGCCAATGCAGGCCAGCATTCAGATGGCGATGCAAGGCTGGACAAACTGATCGAGCGCAGCAATAAACTGGATGCCGAAATCAGAGATGTTGTTGAAGGTAGTATTTCATCAAAGAAACCTGCTGAACTAAGCCTTGAATGCACGATAAACTTCCTTCAATTAACCATGGCACACCAAATGGATCTAAAAGATGCATATAAAGCCATGACACTAGAGTGCAGGAAAGACATACGCCGCGAAATGGAAGAGCGTATCGCGCGTAGTTCAGAAATTAAAAATGCAACCCGTAAGATTCAACAACTGTCTGCACAAAAAAACCGCACTGATCTGATGATTATGAGACGCCTTGATGCGTTGGATGGCGAGGGAAATTAGCGATAGAAAGCACTAGGCAAGACCTCTAACTTGCCTGGTAGGCCTTACAAACCCGCTCCATATACTTAAGGGAACTCTTGCTTCCAAATAGTTCATTATATTCTCTAAACACTCTGCACGCCTCGACCTGTCTATTCATATCCATCAAAGCGTACCCCCTATACATTTTCGCCAAAAAGTTATCTGGGTTTTTCTTCAATTCTTTTTCTGTAGATGCAAGAGCCATTTCCAAATTGCCCTCATCAAGTTCCTGAGCTACTTTTTGGAAACACACTCTCCAATTTCCTGGACTTATGTTACACGAAAGACTGGTCTTGGATAGATCAAAGGGATGATTTGCATCAACATACTCGGCATATAGAAGGGATGAAAAAATTGCCAGATACCCGCACAGCCCAATTGCAAGAAACGCTCTATGAGGCTTAACAATAATATCCTCTTTTACTAAAGAAAGTAGATAGCCGGCTAGAATAGCTATGATAAAGAATGTGTAAGGGGTGAATAGCGGAAATTGAATTAAAAACTGCACCCCCAGCATTATAAGTAGCATCACTATGAAAGCGTTTTCTTTATTTAATAGATATGCGACAAGCGAATTTTGATTTTGCGTCACCATCAAAGCAATAAAACAAAACCCCAAGATGAATACTATCAGCCCATCTTCAACCATATACCTTAGAACTTCACTATGAGGCGTTCTCTCCAAGAGTTGCTCGTTCGGAGGGTAATCCTTATCCCCTTTCTTGTACGGTATAAAAGAAAACTCAAACTGACCCTGCCCAACCCCCAATGGATTATCATTTATCATATTTATAGTCCGCGACCAAATATGGATCCTGTGATTTGCAGACTCATGTTTTGTTTCTGAAAAAGCACTTACTGGAGCAGAACCACCAGATTCAGCAGGTAAATAAACCTTTAGTAAAGCCCCGACTCCAACTGCAAAACACACTATCGCAATACTGGTTTTATTGAACCACTTTGCCTTAAATGTAGAAAACAAATAAATTGCACCTAGCAATAACCCCAAATATACAGACCGGCAGCCGGTTAAACTTATATAAAATAACCCACATGATAGCAGAGCCAAAAAGACTACCCTTGCAGGTAGTTTAGACCAAAAATTATAAAGACCATAAGCAGTAAAAATGGTTACCACACCCGCATATTGATTGGTTAAGAAGAACTCATAGATCATTATGCTCAGAAAAATAGCAAGTGAAATGGCTGCCGGGAGAATAAAAGATGAAAGACTAAGTATGCCGCTTGAAAATATATGGCAAAAAGCAAGTGCCAAGATTACAAAGCTGACCCTATCTATCACCGGCTTAGATACTATTGGAACATCATGATAAAGCATTGATATAGCAACAGCAGATACAAACATTATCAAAGCTATTTGCGTCACCCGAGAGAAACGTGGAACCTGCAGAACCTGAGATACTATAAAATATCCAATTGAAAAAATGGCAGCTCCATATATTAGCTGCCATTTGATTGCTGTATACTGATCTTGGATAATAGGACTAGTCAAAATTGGCAAAAAAGCTACGACTGATAGGTAAAAAACTGCGGCAACCTTATCAGTAAGTCGCCTCCCCCCCGCCACATTCAGCAGAAACGGGGAGAATGCAGCAATGCTCATTGCATATTTCCCATTTTGCTAATTCAAACCATAAAATTCTATTGTAGCCTCTTCAAAAGCGTTACCTACCGCACTTATCTCGTGAGAATACTCAACAATATTGTTGGGGATTTTTTTCCTAAGATCTAGGGGTAGGTCCATGGCCTGCTGAAAAGTTAACCGTCCCATCCTCATATCCTCTATCACTTTGTGCAAAGTCCTAAGTCGCAATGGTATTCTCCCCGGGAATGAGGCATACTCTGCTTTATATTCTGGCAAAGAGGCCATTGATACCGGCTGAGGGCGCGGTTGGGCAATTGGGAAACTAACATGGCCTGGCATCGGATGATGCGGCATTGACGCATTTGCTATGGTTGTTGTCATAATTATTGATTTAGCAATAATTAAGAAATTTATTGAACGCACGTTGTTATCCTTTTCTATAATACCTTGCTAACCTTATAATATATCTGAAATAGTAAAAAAATTGTTAGCGTAAAACACTATTAGGAAATAATATATTCAGAGGTCTATATAGAAACAAATCCAAAGCCATATATAAATTGCCACTTTATGGCAGTAAAAGGATCTTGAATTATCGAAGTGGTTACAGATGGCAAAACCAGCAATACTAAACTTAAGATAAGCGACAATGGGGCTACGCGCGCCAAGTCAAAATTCCAATCTGTCAAAAAAGCATCGTCCTGGCATAGACTTGCATTATAGATGCCTCCGTGGTTTTTGGGACCGCCCCAAATATCCTCCCTGAAAAACTTGGCTATATGCCTCAAAGCATATTATCCGTTTAATTGTTCACGAAGATATTTGCCAGCTTTAAAAAATGGTACAGATTTTGCATCAACACTGACAACTTCGCCAGTACGAGGGTTCCTGCCAGTCCGCTCGCCGCGGTCACGCACAGTAAACACGCCAAATCCACGCAGCTCAACACGGCCGCGCTTAGCAAGAGTCTGTGCAATTTCGTTAAAGATAGTATCGACACTAGCTTCTGCTTGTTGTGTTGTCAGCCCTGGTGTTGCCTTAGTTAATCTTGTAATTAGCTCAGAACGGGTCATCAGATTATCCCCACTTTTTCTTGTTTTTTGATTGGGTTACAAGTACCATCGTGCCAAATAATGAACCATTCGTCAAGATATGGCATGTCATATTTTCATGACATATTGGAATTTTTTTTAAGTCCATAAAAAACCTCGATAAAAATATTTGAAATACTGTGCATTGCTATCACATTGCCAAATAGACATCAATAGCAAGTAGATGAAAATACCCAAAAAACTTGTTTTTCTCTAAAAATCGACTCTCTCTATATATTTAATCGCTTCATGCACGTTTAAAATCCCGCAGCCATATCTATATCGTGATCCCAGCGCAGGTTTTCGTGCATTATCCAACATAATATTTGCAATTTCTTGCGCTGAGACTGCCTCCTCATTCCAGGTGTTTTCTGCCAGCTCCTTCAGTGCTGCAAGATACCCGCTGGCTCTGGCTGCTGCAGTCGACGATCCTGTGGCGAGCAAATCCTCTCCCTTATCCGTTGCCAAATGACTATCTGTCGGCACACAGATTGTCCGCTTCCACACGGCTGTACCTGGTCTGGCAGCATAGTCTTTAATTTTGTCAAAATTATCTGGCTCGGTTGGCACCACAAACAAAAAGGCATCGAGCAATTTTTTATTTTCAGGCTTATGAAGTATATAGTTCAAATGTGCATCGGGTATAGAAGACCGAAGGCTGGACACGACAATATCTGACTTTCGCCAAAATTCACGGTGATTCCCCAGCGCCAAGACGACCACACCGCCAT
>JBMYXZ010000053.1:0-9431 GCA_049608925.1 Alphaproteobacteria bacterium
TTCCCAGCTGAATTTAGTGTTTATATGCTGAAAGAAACTCGGCCATATGCTTATTAAAATCCTGTGGGTTTTCAAGGTTACAAATATGGCCTGCATCTGCCAACATGGCTACTCTTGACTCCGGGGTTTTATCTGCCATTATTTTTGTCTCTTCGGGTGGGCGCGGCAAATCATCTTCCCCAACCACATACAATGTCGGGACAGAAATTTGTGGCAGCTGATCCAGAATATCCCGGCGATTGAAGATACCTTTTCCAATGCTGAATATACCAGGTATATTTTGTGGTGGTATATTGGAAAGGTCTTGCTTGAAGGCCCCAACAATCGGCAGGTTAGCCGCCATCGTCTTAGGCGAAAAGAAGAATGGCGCAAACTTATCTATCATCATGCCATTAAAAAACTTCAGCTTAACCATCGTCTCAAACAAGGCGAGATACTCAGCACGACTTTCATTGGGCTCGGCACCAACGTAGGATCCACAAACAACCAGTCCTTTGAACAAATCTGGGCGCTTGAGGCCAAGATGTAACGCAATCATGCCACCCACAGATAGGCCAACAAATATGCAGGACTTTATGCCGAGGGCTTCGATAAAGGCTGCATAATCTTTGGCTAGTTGCTCGAGAGTATATTCATCGCTATCTATGGTATCAGAGCTGCCATGGTTCCACATATCAACAGCAATACAGCGATAGTTTTTCGAAAATTCTGCCACTTGTGGATCCCACTGTCGGTGCGACCATAAAAATGAATGGGCAAAGATAACAGGAAGGCCTTCTCCCTGGTCGGTATAGGTCATCTTTTTGCCGTTAATTTCAACGTGCTTCATCATATTTGTACTACCTTCTTGATATTTATCATGCTAGTTTCAGGTGATAATTTAATAGCGAGGTGAAATCAATGAAAAAATTTATCATAAATTTTATAGTTTTGGTGGCTTTTGCATCTCAATCCATTGCTGCTGAGATCATTGACGTTAAAGGTTTGAAGTTTTGGACTGATACTTTTGGAGATCGAGCAAACCCCGCAATCCTACTTATTATGGGTGGCGGAGGCCAAGGTATTATGTGGAACGAGCGCTTCTGCAATGGTTTGGCCGAAAAAGGATACTTTGTCATTCGTTTCGATAACCGTGACACAGGCGAATCATCCGCAATAGATTATGCCAAAAATCCATATTCTCTGCGCGAATTGGCCGAAGATTGTGTCGGCATTCTAGCGCACTACAACAAATACGATGGCCACATTGTAGGTGTTTCTATGGGTGGGGCTATTGCCCAGATTATGGCGCATCAGTTCCCGCAGCATATTAAAACGTTGACCTTGATATCTACCAGTTATGATTTTCGCACGTTTGATGATGCTCTTGCTGGCAGAGATATTCCCACAGAAGGCCGATTGTCGCCTCCCACACAAGACTATGTCAAAGCCGTTACCAGCGTAATTGATCGATCCAATGAGGACGTTGACCACTTGGTCGATGCATGGCAGCTGGTAAATGGATCAAAGGTTGCTTTCGATCGTGAAGAGACGCGTCAGCTGGTCATTCTTTCAGAAAGCCGCAAGGGTAATCCCGAGGCAACAATGAACCAGATGAAAGCTATTGCGGCCTCTAACGAGGCAGGGCACTTGGATCAACCCGAAGACATTTCTGTTCCAACCTTGGTTATCCATGGTACGGAAGACCCGATTTTCCCGTTGGACCATGGCAAGGCATTAGCCCAAAAAATTCAAGGCTCTAAGTTACATGTTATGAACTTGATGGGGCATACTTTTGGACGATCGTTCGAGCCTAGAATTGTGGCTGCTATCACAGATTTCATTGATAGGGTTGCAGCAGAAGGCTAATCAGCTTATAAGAGGATCATTAATAGTAAGGATGATTGACACATGCGTGTAGCAGTTTTGAAAGAACGCCGCAAAGGCGAAGCAAGAGTTGCAGCGACACCCGATACTATCAAAAAGATGATAGATATGGGGATGACCGTTGCCGTTGAAAAAGGGGCAGGGGAAGGATCCAGCATCACGGATGCTGCCTATAAAGATGCCGGTGCCACCATTGCTGCAAAAGCAGATACCGCCTTAAAAGGCGCTGACGTTGTTCTGAAAGTTCGCCGCCCGATGACTGAAAAGGAAGCGGGTGTGGAGGAGCTTGAAAACCTTCCAGATGGGTGCGCTTTGATCAGCATTCTGGATATCTTGACGAAGACAGAGCAGGCAAAGACTTTTGCGAAAAAGAAGGTTAATGCATTTGCTCTAGAGATGGTGCCGCGCATTACCCGTGCACAGAACATGGACGTGCTGTCTTCCCAGTCAAACTTGGCTGGATATCGTGCAGTTATTGATGCGTCGCATGAAATTAGCACAGCTTTTCCAATGATGATGACCGCCGCAGGTACTGTTCCTCCCGTTAAGACGTTGATCTTGGGGGCAGGCGTTGCTGGCTTGCAAGCCATTGCAACAGCGCGTCGTTTGGGATCTATTGTGCATGCTTTTGATGTGCGTAAGGCTGCAAAAGAACAAGTGGAAAGCTTGGGCGCCAGCTTCGTTGAAGTGGAAGACGATGCAGATGCGGAAACTGAAGGCGGCTATGCCAAGGAAATGTCAGAAGACTACAAAAAGCGCCAGGCGGCAAAGATTGAAGAATCCGTGGCCAAAAGCAATGTAGTCATCACGACAGCTTTGATCCCAGGTAAGCCTGCACCAAAGCTGATTACCGCTGCTATGGTTGAGAAGATGAAGCATGGGTCTGTCATTGTTGATATGGCGACATCGGCAGGTGGTAACGTTGAAGGCAGTGAAGTAGATAAGATTGTAACCACCAAAAACGGTGTTAAGATTATCGGTTACGCAAACATTCCTAGCCGTATCAGCGGGAATGCCAGTGCGCTTTATGCTAAAAATATTTTGAACTTCCTGACGTTGCTATACGACAAGGAAGCAAAAGCAATTAATGTGAACATGGAAGATGAAATTATTGCTTCCACCTTGGTGAAGGAGTAAAAAATGAGCGCAGATCATTTACTTGAAGAAGCAAAAGAGCTAGCCCGTCAAGGGACAGAGCTGGCTTCGACTGCCAAGAGCTTGCAGGAAAGTGCCGAGCAACTGGCGATTAACTTAAGCACAGGTGCGGGTGTGGAGATGTCTCCCTTTTTAATGGGTCTGACGGTCTTTGTGTTGGCGTGTTTCGTTGGATATTATGTGGTTTGGAAAGTTACACCTGCATTACATTCACCCTTAATGGCGGTAACCAATGCGATCTCAAGCGTAATTATCGTGGGCGCTTTGATCGCTTGTGGATTGCCTGAATATGGATATTCAAAAATCTTTGGCTTTGTGGGGGTATTGTTGGCATCCATTAATATTTTTGGTGGATTCACCATTACACAACGCATGTTAAAAATGTTTAAGAAGAAAGGGGAAGCATAATGATGACCCCAGATATTACAGCTTTGGCCTATTTGATCGCATCAGTGTGCTTTATCATGGCCCTGAAGGGTTTGTCTTCTGCTGAGACATCTCGTAACGGCAATACCTTTGGTATCGTTGGTATGGTTATTGCGATTGTCACAACCATTCTAACGCCGCAAGTAGAAGCCTATGGCCTGATACTGCTGGCAGTTGCTATTGGTGGTGTCATTGGTGTTGCTATCGCAAAGAAGATCGAAATGACGGCATTACCACAATTGGTTGCAGCCTTTCACAGCTTGGTGGGATTGGCAGCTGTCTTTGTTGCTGGTGCGGCGTTATTCCAACCGGATACTTTTGGCATTGGCTTTGTAGGCGATATTCATACCAGCAGCTTGATTGAAATGGCATTGGGTGCGGCTATCGGTGCGATTACCTTTACTGGGTCGATTGTTGCTTTTGCGAAGCTTCAAGGTCTGGTCAGCGGTAAGCCTTTGTCGTTTCCATTCCAGCATCACCTGAATGCCGGCATGGGAATCGCCATTGTTCTGCTGATTGTAGCATTTACACTTAGCGAATCTCATACTCTGTTTTGGGCGATTGTGGGAATATCCTTTGCTCTTGGATTTATGCTGATCCTGCCTATTGGTGGCGCGGATATGCCGGTGATTGTCTCAATGTTAAACTCGTATTCAGGTTGGGCAGCTGCAGGTATTGGTTTTACCTTGGCCAACAACCTATTGATCATCGTGGGAGCTCTCGTTGGTGCGTCCGGTGCGATCCTT
This sequence comes from Alphaproteobacteria bacterium, assembly GCA_049608925.1. Lineage (GTDB taxonomy): Bacteria > Pseudomonadota > Alphaproteobacteria > JAGOMX01 > JAGOMX01 > JBMYXZ01. Next base: position 4,194 of record JBMYXZ010000053.1, read on the forward strand.
AGTTACATCATGTGTAAGGGGATGAACCGCTCTATCTTTAACGTTGTACTGGGTGGCTTTGGCAGTGGTGCAACAGCCGGTACTGGCGGTGGCACCTCAGCCGCAGACGATCGTCCTGTCAAATCAGGTAGCGCCGAAGATGCGGCCTTTATCATGCAGAACTCTCGATCTGTCATTATTGTACCTGGATATGGTATGGCAGTGGCACACGCTCAGCATGCGTTGCGAGAAATGGCAGACCTGCTGAAGCGTGAAGGGGTGTCGGTCAAATATGCTATTCATCCAGTTGCGGGTCGTATGCCTGGGCACATGAACGTGCTATTGGCAGAAGCCAACGTCCCCTATGATGAAGTGTTCGAGCTCGAGGACATCAATAACGACTTTGCCAGTGCGGATGTAGCCTTTGTCATTGGTGCTAACGATGTTACCAACCCGTCAGCCAAGACTGACCCAACAAGCCCGATATATGGCATGCCTATCTTGGATGTTATCAATGCAAAGACAGTTTTGTTTGTTAAGCGTTCGATGTCTCCTGGATATGCGGGCGTTGATAACGAGCTGTTCTTTAATGACAACACCTTAATGCTGTTTGATGATGCTAAAAAGATGTGTGAAAACATCGTCAAAAGCATGGGGTAATCCTGGATTTTATGACTTATGGTGCGTGGAAATCTCCATGCTCCATAAGTCATTGACAGACATATAAAATCATTAGACAATGAGCATAGAATATGGCTTTCAATTCAAGGAATACAACTACTTATGAATGCTATTGTCTTCCCAAATATTGACCCCGTAGCAATCAGCTTGGGCTTTATCGATATCCACTGGTATGGCATCGCCTATGTTTGCGGCATATTATTGGGGTGGATGTACGCCCGTCACTTGGTAAAGCGCTATGGCGCTGGCATCAGCCTACAAGCTCTTGATGACTATATCGTATGGGTTGCAGTCGGTATTATCGCCGGCGGCAGATTAGGGTACGTGCTGTTTTATCACCTTGATATGTACCTGGCAAAGCCGTGGGAGATCTTCTACGTCTGGGAAGGCGGCATGGCTTTCCACGGAGGTTTGATCGGTGTTATTACGGCAACTTTCCTATTTGCATTCCGCCGCGGGCTACCCGTTTTGGCTTTGGGAGACATCATTTCCTGCGTAACTCCAATCGGGCTGCTGTTCGGGCGCGTTGCCAACTTCGTCAACGCAGAACTGTATGGTCGGGTGACAGATGTGCCCTGGGGAATCATTTTCCCGGGAGGCGGACCAGAACCCAGGCATCCCAGTCAGCTTTATGAAGCCTTCGGAGAAGGCCTACTGCTGTTTGCTATACTGTGGGGAGTCGAGCACTTTACAAAAATACGCCAACAACGCCCGGGTATAATGATTGCCTTGTTCCTGATAGGCTATGGATTGGCTCGGTCGGTGGCAGAGCTATACCGCCAACCAGATGCACATATTGGCTATCTGATGGGTGGCACAACCATGGGACAATTGTTGTCGACGCCGGTTGTCTTCATTGGCCTGTTATTGGCATGGCATGTGCTTAGCCAAAAAAGAAAATTGAATGGCAGCTCTTAAAGACATTCTTATTGAGCAAATCCAGCGCGAGGGTCCTATATCTGTTGAGCAGTACATGCGGCAATGCCTGTATCACCCAGAATATGGATACTATAAAGCGCGTAATCCTCTAGGGGCCGCAGGGGACTTCACCACTGCACCAGAAATATCCCAAATGTTTGGCGAGATGATCAGCATCTGGCTACAGGATTTGTGGGGGCGTGCAGGCGCGCCAGACAGCTTCAGCCTGATTGAAATTGGCCCAGGGCAGGGGACTTTAATGCATGATATTTTGCGTGTGGCCTCAAAAGACTTTATGGCTGCAGCTGATATCCATTTAGTCGATGTAAACCCTGTGTTAATTGCCGCTCAGCGTGAAAAGCTGTCTCACTATAACATCACTTGGCATGAGGATGTTAAATCCGCATTGCAGGATAAAACCACTTTCGTAGTGTGTAACGAGCTGTTTGACGCGCTGCCGATTCAACAATACATAAATCAAAATGGCGCGTGGACAGAAAGGTTGATAGAAGTCCAAAACAACCAGCTATGTTTTCAGTCTGACGCATCTGAAATTCGAGAAGAATGCGCTGATGCGATTCAGCTGATGCAGTCTCTTTCCGATCACTTGGCCGAACACAGCGGTGCAGGATTATTTATTGATTACGGATATTGTGCAAATGAAACGGGCGATACCTTTCAAGCGCTGAAAGATCATCGTTTTCAAGATGTTTTACAAGATCCCGGGAATTGTGATTTGACGGCGCACGTAAACTTCGGAGCTCTAAAAAAACAAGCGAAAACAAGTGGATGCGTTGAATTTGGCCTCACGACGCAAAGAAATTTTTTAATTGAGTTGGGTATTGAGACAAGAGCTGATATGCTAAGCATGAAGGCTAATAGTGCCCAGGCATCAGACATTAAGTCAGCCCTAAAGCGCTTGATTAACGTGTCTGAAATGGGAGAGTTATTTAAAGTATTGGCGGTGACGTCACCGGATCTGCCGATACCAAGTGGATTTGCTAGATGTATACCGCAAAATCGATGAGCGGCCTGAAACATGGCTTCTTGACCCGAAAAGGAGGAGAAAGCAAAGGTGTTTTCTCGTCCATGAATCTGGCCTTTAACAAAGGCGACTCTTTTGAAAATCTGCACAAGAATAGAGCGAATGCGCTGAAGGAGCTGGGAACACCTGGCCTGCCTTTGTTGCTTGTTCGCCAAGTGCATGGAACGAATATTGTGGTGGCTGATGATCCTTGGGAGTTCGCGCCTCATCTGTTACCGCAAGCTGATGGCGTTATCACCAAAAATCCCGAATGCGTTTTAGGCGTTCTAACAGCCGACTGCATCCCCATTTTGATGGCTGACCGCGAGAATGGCATCATTGGAGCCTTCCATGCTGGATGGCGCGGTGCACTGGGGGGGATGGTTGAAAAAGCTGTTAAGAACATGGAGGCACAAGGGGCAAACAAGTCAAATATTATTGCCGCCATGGGGCCATGTATCGAGCAGGATTCATATGAAGTGGGTTCAGAGGTCAAACAGCACTTTGTGAAGAACTCTGCTAGGAATGATAAGTTTTTCAAGCCCAGCTTTAAGCCTAAGCACCACCTGTTTGATATGGCTGGCATGGTCCATGACGCCCTTAGTCAGCAAGGCCTGAAATCTGTCGAGCGGATTGCGGAAAACACCTACACCAATGAGGATGAGTTCTTCAGCTGCAGACGCGCATTCCACAGACAAGAGCCAACCTATGGCAATACTTTATCGGCGATCAGTTTACAAAAATGACAAAAGGTACTTTGCTGTTAAACCTGGGTACGCCAGATAATCCTGACACCAAATCCGTGCGGCGTTATTTGCGTGAGTTTCTATCAGATCCCCGTGTAGTGGATATTAATCCCGTTGCACGTGCCGTCCTGTTAAACTTGATAATTTTGCCTTTTAGGTCGCCAAAATCCGCAGAAGCCTACCGGGAAATATGGACAGAGCAGGGATCTCCGCTATTAGTCAACAGTATTAAGCTGATGCAAAAGCTGGAAGTGGGTCCCGTGGCATTAGGTATGCGGTATGGTAATCCCAGCATTGAATCGGCAATATCGAACCTGTTTGGACAAGGCGTGACAGACATAACGATCCTGCCGCTATTTCCACAGCATGCATCTTCTTCATCAGGCTCAGCGATAGAAAAAGCCGTTGATATTATTACGCAAAAGTGGAATATACCGAACGTTCGAGTAATCTCTGAATTCTATGAAGATGCAGGATTTATTCAGGCATCGAGCGACATAATTAAGGAGACCGTAGCTGATCATAATATTGATCATTATATTTTCAGCTATCATGGTCTTCCTGTTCGCCATATTAATAAAAGTGGTTGCAAAGGATGTGAAGGCGCTTGCCCTGAAGAGGGGCTTTCTGTGTGCTATCGTTTCCAAAGCTATAGAACAACACGACTGCTGGCGGATAAGCTGGGACTGTCTAGAAAAGACTATACCGTCGCTTTCCAATCGCGCCTTGGCAGAACACCTTGGATACGGCCTTACCTGGATGATGTGCTTGAGGACTGTGCGAAGGCTGGGCATAAGAATATTGCGATCGCATGTCCATCTTTTGTCGCCGATTGCCTGGAAACATTAGAGGAAATTGGCATCCGTGCACGAGAAGATTGGCATAAATTATCGGGAGGAGGGGACCTACACCTGGTTCCATGCTTGAATGACGATGACAGATGGGTTAAAGCTGTTTCTAAGATAATTAAAGACGCGTGATTTATGAGAAATACCCTGGCATACTATAACACCTTTGCGCGAGAATTCTTTGACCGTACGGTGGATTTGAAACTAGAAACGCTACATAGCAAGTTTCTGGAACACATCCCAGAAGGTGGTCACATTCTTGATTTTGGTTGTGGGTCTGGTCGTGATGCCAAAGCTTTTCTGGATAAAGGATACGTAGTCACAGCCATTGATGGCTCGCCGGAGTTGGCGGAGCTTGCCAGTAAATATATTGGCCAGGTTGCACATGCCTCACAATTTAATCAGCTGGACTCTCACAATGAATTTGATGGTGTGTGGGCAAATGCGTCGTTGTTGCATGTTCCATATGATGAAATGGATGATGTGCTTCGGCGTGTGTCAAATGCAATGAAGCCGGGCGCCGCATTATTTGTGAACTTTAAAAAAGGCCCTGACCATAGAGTGGATCAATCGCGAGACTTTTATGATATGGATGAGGAAAGAGTGCGCAAACATTTTGCCAAATTCTTTGATGTCCAAGAGGTTTGGATTACGGATGATTCCAGGCCAAGACCAGGCGCAGCTCAATGGGTGAATACACTTTGCACAAAGTCATAGTAAAACTAGCATTTCTGCTGATATTTCTGGCAAATGTCTCCTTTGCGTCTAAATTCTTGGACGATAATCCACAGGTGATGCTTGGCCCCAATGGTTTTGTTGACCAAAAATTATATGTGTTTTCCCTTTCTGAAACCGAAGAATGTAAGAATGGGAAACGCATCCCGAATAGAAAGGCTATTGAGAATTTCCTTCTATCCAAAAGAATCATTAAATCCACGGAAGATCTTGAAGCTTCAACCAAAGAGGGTGGATTCGGCAAGGTCTATTTCACCAAAGATCTAGCAATAAAAATTGCCTTTCCACATACAAATTCTGAGGATGT
>JBMYXZ010000054.1:0-9399 GCA_049608925.1 Alphaproteobacteria bacterium
TAATATAAATGGAGTATAATTTATCATATAAAAAGTCAAGAAGAATCGGGTTAAAAAAGCGATAAATATGGATCCAGCTGCAGTTATCGATGTCGCAAGGGACGGCATCATCGTCATGTTAAAGGTTGCAACCCCCATTATGCTTAGCAGTTTGGTGGTCGGTTTGGTTATATCATTGCTGCAAGCTTTAACGCAAATTCAGGAAATGACCTTAACCTTCGTGCCAAAAATTGTCACGATTTTTGCCGTCATTATAATTATATTGCCATTTATATCTCAAACGCTTGGCAACTTCGGGCAGGAGGTTTTCTCCTACATCCAGCGAATTTAGCGCATGCTGGCACTGGCGGAAGTCTCCATATTCTTTATTATTCTGGCACGGATTGCCGGGATCATGATGATGATTCCAGGATTTGGAGATCGCAGTGTACCAGGTCGCGTGCGCTTGATGATTGCCTTCGCCCTTACCATGGTAATTGCCCCCATAATGATTGACTATGTGCCAACCTATACGGGCAATCCTGGGAACTATGTCATGTTGCTTATATCGGAACTGACGATTGGCCTGTTTTTAGGCATCACAATTAAACTGCTGCTGTCAGCCGTTGAAGTCATGGGTATGGTAGCAGGCTTTCAAATGGGTCTATTGAACGCCTTTGTGCAAAATCCTGTGGAAACCCGACAAGCCCCCCTCTTGGGTACTTTCCTACTGATCATTGTAACTGTGTTGATCTTTGTTCTAGAGCTGCATCATCACATCATACGCGGCATTGTCGACAGCTATACGATGATGAAGCCGGGCAGCTTGCCGAGCATTAATGACATTAGTCATGATATGATGACCACTATTGTGCGCACCGCCCAAGAAGCCTTTGTGTTGGCTTTAAGATTGGCGGCGCCTTTTATCGTAATGGGCACCTGTTATTTTATTGGACTTGGCCTGCTGAACCGCTTAATGCCTCAGCTGCAAGTCTTTTTCATTATGCAACCATTCCAAATACTTGCCGGAATGGTGTTGCTGAGCGTGTTGCTGGCCGTGACAGTTCCGACTTTCATGGAAGCGCTCGAGCGACTGGTTCTAACCCATTTCCAGAGAGGGGGTGAGGCTTTGTGAGCGACGACAATCAGCAAGACGACTCTCAAAAAACAGAAGAACCGACGCAACGAAAAATAGAAAAAGCCCGAGAAAAAGGTCAAATCGCACAATCGCGAGAGATCAATAACTGGTTTATTATCCTGGCAGCATCAGCCATTGTCGGCCTGATGGCGCCCTACAGTGCGCAAAAGATTGGTGGGGTGCTACGGAACCTTATTGCCTTTGACCAGCACTCTGTGACCGATACAGACGGTCTTACGCAGCTTGTAAAAGAGGCCATCCAAACAATCTTTGGGTCGCTGGTACTGCCAATCATATTCTTGGTTATAGCGGTTCTGGCCGCTGGTTTTTCACAATCTGGATTCTTAGTGTCTGCCGAGTCATTAAAGCCAAAGCTTTCTCGCCTGTCGATTTTAGAAGGCATCAAGCGTATTTTTTCAACGCGCAACCTATTTGAATTTATCAAAGGTGTTGTGAAAATCGCTATCGTAGGTGCAGCCGTGATGGTTGTTCTATCCTACGAAATTGATAGCCTTCGTACCTTTATCTTTTTCTCGCCCATCGAGGTCTTGAGCGAAATTCGCTCGGTTTTATTAAAGTTATTAATCACAGTCCTGACGATTTTAAGCGTTATCGCCGGAACCGACTATATCTATCAGCGTTTTGAATATTATAAGAAACTGCGCATGTCTCGCCAAGATATCAAGGATGAAATGAAAGAATCCGATGGTGACCCGCAGATCAAACAAAAGTTGGCACAGATTCGCCGTCAGCGCGCCAACGAGCGTATGATGGATGCTGTTCCCGATGCAACTGTTGTGGTCGCCAACCCGACTCACTTTGCCGTAGCCCTAAAGTACGACATGTCAATGGAAGCTCCCATGGCGATTGCCAAAGGTGTGGACAGCCTAGCTCTTAGAATTCGTGAAAAAGCTGAAGATCTTGATATTCCGGTGGTAGAGGACCCTCCCCTAGCACAAGCATTATATGCAGGTTGTGATGTGGGCGAAGAAATCCCGGAACAGCATTATTCAGCGGTTGCTGCGGTCATCAGATATGTAATGACCCTGAATCAGCGTCGATCTTCATGACTTTGCGCCACGCATCCAAGCGGGAATACGGCTGTTATAAATCCCCCCTTTGTTACGTTTAATCGGCATAAATGTCGTATCAGTTGCTTTTTTCTTTGCCTTAGCAAAGTACATCTTTGCCTGCTGGCGACTAAACGCAGTGCCTTTGGCCTGACGAATAACGGCTTCCTGCTGCTGCCCCCGTACTTTTGCCAGAGCCTTTTGGTATTGGGCGCGATAGCGATTATGGTGCTTAACAGTTTTCGAGTGATAATTACCAACAGCTTTGCTCCAGGTGGCGCGCGGTTCATTTTTATGCTGCCGCAGCAACTTTGCTGCATATCGAGCATTTTGAAGCGGATCAAACATCTGATAAAGGTTGCCGAAATGATGCCCATGATGACGATAATTAATCTGCATACAGCCGATATCCATATTTTTAATGCCTTTTTTCAACTGCTTTTTGGCAAAGTTCACAGCCTCTTGCTTAGAGTCAAAAAAGTATGGCTTGCCCTGCACATTAATTGTCCACGGCCATGGCTTATATTTCTTCGACTTCTTATCCCATCTTCCACTTTCTACAATGCTGATGGCCAGCAAAGTGTCTTTCGGGATGCTATGGGTTCGTTCTGTCGAGCGTATTGCATTAATGCACGATGCCCAAGCCGAGCCTATATTCAAGGTAATGATTAAAAAGGTTATAAATATCTGCATCAAACGATTTCATTGGTGTCCTGATGCTAGAGATGCAAGAACCGCGCCAAGTTACCTTTCAAACCACATCTGCAGCAAATAACTGAGCTCGTGTTTGAAGACCACTGCGGACTTTCAGCCTTTGCAGATATGATTCGACACTACGCGGGGAAACACCCATCTCGCGGGCAATTTCTTTGTATGTTTTCCCCGCCTTGATTCCTTGAATACACTGATATTCACGCAATGTTATGTGACAGGTGCCAACTTCTGAAACCAATTCAAACTGATCACGCAACAACATTTTATGCCGATCTGGGTCTTTGAGGTGGTCCATAAGTGTCCGGGATAATTTTATACTGGAGTGAAAAGCCTGCTGTTTCAAGGTTCTCTCCAATCAGCCTCACATACTCCGACTTTCCGCGGCTTGACCACGGAATCCATTTAATTGTTTTATTTTAATTGTTTAGTGGGCGTCCAGTAGCGTCCTGAGTCAGGACCCCCGTCCGTAAAGACCATCAAATCTATTCCTGGATTAGAATCTTTAAGGAATTCTGCGGACAGGAGAAAACAGACAAGTTTTCAAGATTTGATATCTACATAAAATACTGAAAAAAATTCAAAAAATGGATTCCGCGGTCAAGCCGCGGAAAGTCGGAGTATGGGGTAATGGGAGGAATGCTCTAGAGTTCTGGCCTCAGCTCCTTCAAAAGCAATCATGCGTCCTAATAATATCCTGAACCCCGTGGTGGTTATATGCTCTCAGCTCATTCGACCTACCATTCATTGAATTCCTCTAACCTCCTCTTTTTTATAAAAATTTTTGATCGGTTTCTGTAAGGGATATCACGTACATCAGATGCTAAGCAACCCATTCATATTGACAGCAGCGATACATCACACTAGCGTATAATTATCGCAAAATCGGGGAGGTCTGATGCTGAAAGCATATCAAGATATAGCACCTATTCTGACAATATTGTTATTTGCACCTCCCTGTCAGGCGAGCGCAAATGATACAGAAGAAGAAGCCCTCCGCCAGCAAAACATCCTGTTATACAAAAAAATTCAAGCCCTGGAAGAGACCAATTCCGAGCAAGAGAAACTATTGCGCAAGCAAAAGGTGAGAATTACTGCCCTAACAGAACGTTATGAAAAAGAGATTCGTCGCACCAGAAAACAAAAAAGTGTAATCGAGGGACTAATGCAGACAAAGAACCAGCAACGTAAGGGAAAAAGCTAACCCTTACGCTCTTTTTTCTTTTTCCTGTATAAAGCTTGTTGGAGTGTAAGCTCAGGAATGCAAAATAGTGCGACTAAGCTCTTCATTCCATTTGGATTTTTGGCTGAATCTTTGCGCAACCATGCATCCCACATACATAATTGCCAATACCTAAGGCTCTCAAACCCCTTATGTTTTTTCAACAAATATCCGGCTGCAACTGCAATTTGCGCATCGGTAGAGCTATCGGCAAGAGATTCAAGTTGATTTTTCACATCATCCGCTATGTCGCGCCTCAAGACATAGACCCCTTTCTTTGTGGTTGTTGTCAGCTGCTGAGCGTATACCTTCTTAGGGGCAGGACCTCTTCCTTCAGCTTCTTATAGGACCCTGCTGCACTATCCAGTAACGACAAACCAACAAGCAGGCATAAGAAAGCTTTACACATCATGATTTGAAATCTTCCGCAATCAATATTGTCAAAAAAACTATATAAACACAGTTGTTTCATGCTGCTATACATTGCCATACACTTTGCCATATGATCTTTATATATTAATGTTTTTTTCAGAATATGAAAGAAATGTTTAACTTTAGGGAAAATTGTGTTAAATTTTAAGAGATAGATAAGAATGATTAACGGGGAGGGATTCATGCGCATCTTAGTCATCGAAGATGATGAACCCACAGCAAAATCGATACAATTGACGTTAAAGTCAGAGGGATTCATCTGTGACACCACACCAATTGGTGAAGATGGGCTCGAGATTGGCAAAAGATATGATTACGACCTAATCATCTTGGATTTGATGCTGCCAGACATAAATGGCTATGAAATCCTTCGCCGATTGCGGGCTATTCAGGTTGCAACACCAGTGTTGATATTGTCTGGTCTTTCAGACATTGAAGACAAGATCAAAGGCCTGGGCTTTGGAGCCGACGACTACCTAACAAAGCCATTTAATAAAAACGAGTTGGTTGCACGTGTGCGCGCCATCATCCGCCGCGCCAAAGGGCATCCGCAATCTGTTATTAAGATTGGCCGCCTAACGGTAAACTTAACCACGCAAATGGTTGAAGTCGATGGTAACTCAATCAGTCTAACGGGACGCGAGTATTCAATTATCGAGCTTTTGGCCATGCGTAAAGGGGCAACCCTTTCTAAGGAAGTCTTCTTAAACCATTTGTATGGTGGCATGGAAGAGCCTGAATTCAAGATTATCGACGTCTTCATTTGTAAGCTGCGCAAGAAGCTATCACAGGCTCTTGGTGGCGAAAATTATATTGAGACCGTCTGGGGACGCGGATACGTTCTGCGTGATCCAAGCAAGTCAGCTGATGGCAGTGAATTACCATCAGAAGGTACTGATTCATCAGGATCAACTACGGATAGTAGCTTTGACAGCGATGATATGTATCGTGCTATCCCCAAAGGGGCATAAGCACACTCTCTCCCCGAGTTTGAAGACCAGCCTGCACATACGTGTGGGCTGTTTTTTTATATTGCATTTATGAAAAATGCGAGATATATTACGCCGTCTTGTTCCTATGAGATTAATAAAAAGTTGGAAAGTTAACCAAGTAACCGGGGAGACCACATGTCTACACAAACCGCTGAACCTGAATTTGGGAAAATTCGAGGTGCCTTATGGCCTATCCATAACGAAGAAATGAAGAAATTCCTGCCAATGGGATTGATTATGTTCTTCATCCTGTTTATCTACACACTTTTACGCGACACAAAAGACGCGCTGATTGTAACGGCACCTGGTGGTGGTGCCGCCGTTATACCGTTCTTAAAGCTTGGTTTCACGATGCCTTGTTCGGTATTATTCGTTGTGCTATATGCAAAACTTGCCAACGTATTCAGTCGTGAAAAGCTATTTTACCTGCTTGTGGGCAGCTTCCTGGTATATTTCGGATGTTTCGCGTTATTCCTATACCCAAACCACGAGTCATTGCACCCAAGTGCCGAGACTGTAGCAGCACTGAAGCTTGCTTACCCTAACTTCCAGCATGTATTCCCTGTTTGGGGTATGTGGACCTATTCAATCTTTTATGTATGTTCCGAGCTTTGGGGCAGCGTAATGATCTCCCTACTATTCTGGCAGTTTGCCAACGAGATCACCCGCACCCATGAAGCAAAGCGCTTTTACTCGCTGTTTGGCTTTTTGGCTAACGTTTCGTTGTTGGTTTCTGGATTTACCATTCGATACTTCTCTGACGTACGTGCACACTTGCCTCCAGAAGTTGATGCCTGGGGATATTCCTTGAACTATTTGATGGCATCTGTAGCCTTAGCAGGTGTTTTCATCATGGTAATTTATCGCTGGATGAATACAAATATTCTAACGGATCCAAAGTACTATGATGCCGCAGTAGATAGTGGCAAACCTAAGAAAAAGAAGCCAAAACTATCTGTTGGAGAAAGCTTCAAGTACTTGTTGAATTCAAAGTATCTTGGCTTAATTGCGATCCTGGTTCTAAGCTATGGTGTTGCGATTAACTTGGTTGAGATCATCTGGAAAGACCTACTTCGTCAGCAGTATCCAAACCCCAATGACTACAACACATTCATGGGTGGATTCTCGGCTGCGACTGGTGCGACCACTATGATCCTGATTATGCTGTTCAAGGGTGTTGTACGTCGCTTTGGTTGGTTCACCGGTGCGATCTTTACACCAGCAATGCTGTTGGTTACAGCTGGCGCCTTCTTTGCCTTTATGTTCTTGAAAGAACAGCTGGAGCCTGTTGCCGCAATGTTCGGCATGACAACGCTGTTGATGGCGGTATTCATTGGTGCGGCTCAGAACATCATGAGTAAGGGAACCAAATACTCGCTGTTTGATCCTACTAAGGAAATGGCTTATATCCCATTGGATGAGGAGCTAAAAGTCAAAGGTAAGGCCGCTGTTGACGTGATCGGCGGCAGGTTGGGCAAAGCCACCGGCGGTGCAATCGCTGGCACGATGCTGATCATCACCGCTGCTACCAATATTATGACGATTGCCCCAGTATTGGCTGTTGTTATCATGGCGGTGATTGCTATCTGGATGTTTGCTGTTGTCCGTCTGAATCGTCAGTATACTGACCTGGTCGAGGAAGAAGAAACAACCGAAGAACCAGCAATAAAGAAGGCTGCTTAACAATCAGCAGTCAAGACATTAAACAAAAAAAGTCCCTGCCCTGTCAGGGGCTTTTTTTGTATACTAATGAAGAATCAGCGATTCAGTGAGGAGTACATGAGGTTTGTTCTGATATTTATCATAAGCATTTCAAATGCGTATAGTTGCGATGGTGTATCTCCTGGCCAAATGGCAAAGGACTTTTTATGTAGCCTTCCTTTTATCGGCAAGCACTTTGGCAACTTCCCTGCCAATATAGAAGAGCTAAAACGTGATAATCCAACTAACTTTGCTGTAATGGCAGGGGTAAAATCGATCATCAATACAGCTGGAACTCCCCTGGATACAGTTGTCACACGCTTGCAAACAAAGAAAAGAATATCATTTAATCCAAGAGATCTATACCACGGGGCGGGTTACATATTTTTACAGCAAATCCCAAAAAACACCGGTCAATACAGTGTATTAAGCGAAGTTCCAAAATTGTTTTCCGAAGACAGGCACCCTGCCGTTAAGCATGCCGCCACGGCATTGGGGCTGTCTACGTTCAACGCGGCATTTCTAACCCCTTGGGACCTCCTTAAAATGCGTCGACAAACCAGTGAGACCCCGGAAAAATACCGCCTTAAATACATGATTAAGCGTCGAGAAGTTCCGTTTTTGTGGAAGGGCTCTCGGGCAATGTTTTACGAGGGCATGTGGGGATGGAATGCCTTTTTGTTCGGTAATTATTACTTACATGAACTTGCACGGTATTTTCACCCTGAAAATAAGTTATCCTTCGGGGCAATGGTTGGCACCAGCATAACATTGGGAGCCGTTGATGTTCTAACATGCTATCCCTGGCAGATGTGGCGCTATCAAGTACAACAAGAAGGCGGCACCCAGCACAAAAATGCTTCCAGGTACTTTAAAGCCAAATGGAAGCATGAAATAACAAAACACAAAGGTAGTAAATTACCTACCTTTTTTGGCATGTATAATGGCCGTAAAGCAGTTATTGCGGCGGTAATAAGATCTGGACTTTTAGTTTTATTTGATGGAGTAACAATCTACATCACCCGAGGCCATTAAAGAAATTTAGCAAGTATGCTTGATTTATTATGACTCACTATTATGTTATGAGAGTACCGTAATTAATATGAGTTTTTTATGAGATATTTATTTTTCATAGTTTTTTCCTTGCTATCAATTTCTTCAACATATGCTTGTAAGCATATTCCGGATGATTTTAATCTTCTCGACCATGCCAGTGAGCTAGCAAATGGCAGACTGCAGTATTCAGCTGTTGTCGGTCAAATTCTTACCAATGATGAGGAATCATTCTTTGATCATAAATTTGAATTTGCCCAACTCGTAAATGAAAAAACATTTTCAGATTTCAAAAATGCTTTTTGTGAGCGAAGCCACAACTCTAATAAACGCGAAACATTAGAGAAATACGAAAAATTTGACAAGCTTCATTATATAAATTCAGCGCGCAATACGACCCAGCATACATTCTATTTTTGGCAGTTTGTAACGAACTCTATCAGATTCATTATGAACCAAGAAGAAGATCACTCGTCATTAATACAAAAACTCGTCTGCGAGATCCACTATTCATACGCAGATGTCCTGGCCGAAGCAAAAGAAGCTGAAGGCTCTAAAGTGCATGGTTACTTTATGGATGAATTACTTACACACATGATTGTGGAAGACACTCTAAGGCTTTATTGTAACCGCATGGGTTATGAAAAGGTAAGATTCCCTCGTGGCCTTTATCCTGAGGGTTTTAAGCAGGATAAAGAAATAAAATCAGAGGACTATCACTATCTTTTGATGGGCGTAAAATATCATGAAACAAAACAAGGCAAGCGCAGCGTTCTAAAACCTGATATGGCGGAAAATGTTGATTCGGTCTCAGTATACCGCGAAGCGAACTTAGGCATAGACCGATCTGAAGGTGATAGCAACAAATATTTGATACAGGATGAAATCGGCAAATTCTTTGAACATGGAGAAAGGAGCATATTTGGCATATTCCTCATGAAAGTACTCAAAGAAACCATGAAAAATCAAAGCCTCGATCCTAGACTAAAGGGATTTGTGGAGAAACTCCACGTTGGAGCAGTTACCGTACCGATTAATAAATTATATAGTTCCTACATAAGCTCTCTTCACCAACCCACAACAAAGAGCAATAAACAACCC
>JBMYXZ010000055.1:0-9161 GCA_049608925.1 Alphaproteobacteria bacterium
CGCTCCGGGCTTTATGCCCGGAGTCCACTCTCAGGCATACTCAGCTGCAGAAAGCAATGGCATGTTCTAGATTTTCCAAGTCTCGGGGGCTGGTGGACTCCGGGCATAAAGCCCGGAGCGTCGGAGTGTGGGTTAGAGTGCGAACAAAATCCTGAAAAGCAAGATCTCCCTTCCTTACAAATTTATCCCGGATAGTTATCACTCTTTACAGATGCATTACTATGGTGAATAATCAAAAAAAAATAACAATAACGAGATAATATAGTGTTGCGCAACACCACAGAAACATACGGCACCGTCTCAAAAGTCCTGCATTGGATCTTGGCCTTTGCCATTATTGCATTGCTAACAGTCGGTCTCATTATGACCCGAATGGATAACAGCGACACAAAATGGTTCGTCTATGGCATCCATAAAGCGATTGGTTTCTGTGTTCTGATGGTTGTATTGTTTCGGGTATTCTGGCGCGCAACCGGTGATAACCCACAACCCCCTGCTGATCTTCCAAATTGGCAGCAGAAGGCAGGCACTAACGCTCACTATGCACTGTACCTGCTAATGATTGTTGCGCCAACAACAGGTGTGTTAATGTCATTGTTGGGTGGTCATCCTATTAACCTGTTTGGGCTTTACACGATTCCGGCTATCTTTGATCCAGGCATCCCAATTGCCAAAAACTTTAACAGTGCCCATACGTATATTGGATATGTATTCATAGCGTTGATTGCTTTGCATATCGGTGCTGCGCTGTATCACCACTATTTCAGACGCGACAATGTCTTGAAACGGATGATGCCTGGGTCTGATAATTAGAAACATGCAAAGTAAGACTGCATAAGGCCTTCAGCTGTCGACAAAAGCATTGCCATTGATTTTCAATAATTAAAAGAAGCTTGCAAACTTAGCGTTTCTTGGGTAAAAACAACAAGCTTGTTGTTTAAGGAGCCTTGATGCAACCTATTAAAAAAGCTGTATTTCCCGTGGGAGGTCTTGGTACGCGATTTCTGCCAGCCACCAAATCGCAGCCTAAAGAAATGCTTACAATCGTAGACAAACCGCTGATTCAGTATGCTGTAGAAGAAGCTATTGATGCAGGTGTTGAGCAGTTTATCTTTGTAACAGGCAAGGGAAAGACCTCGATTGAAGATCACTTTGATCATTCTTCTGACCTTGAGTATCTGATGAAGGAATTAGGTAAGCTTGAAGCTGCAGAAGCCTATATGCCATTCGTGGAAGAGGCCGGGAACTTCATGTATATCCGCCAGAACCAGCCTAAAGGCCTGGGGCATGCCGTTTGGTGTGCGCGCCACGCGGTGGGTAATGAGCCCTTTGCAGTATTGCTGGCAGATGATTTTATTTATGGCACCCCGACATGCATGCGCGAAATGGTTGCATGTTATAATCAGCACCAAGGCAATGTTGTTGCGGTTCAGCAAGTCCCTAAGCAAGATACAGACAAGTACGGAATCGTTGAGACGTCAGGTGCAAATGGTCACACCCATCACATTGCATCACTGGTCGAAAAGCCAGCCGTCGGAACGGTTGATTCCAACTTGGCTATTGTTGGTCGTTACATCTTGCAGCCTGACATATTTACGCATATCGATACCCAACATAAGGGCGCTGGCGGAGAAATCCAGCTGACGGATGCGATGCAGGCTCTGCTGGCCAAGCAGGAATTCCGCGGGGTTGAATTCAGCGGCTTGCGCTTTGATTGTGGGAATAAAGGCGGTATGATGGCAGCAAATGTACATGTTGCATATCATCGTGACGATATCAGAGACGAATTTTTAAGCAGTCTTTCCCCGGAAATGACAATAACAAAAGAGGTTAAGAAATGCGCATAGCAATGGTAGGCACCGGATATGTCGGTCTTGTTTCAGGAACATGTTTCGCAGAATTTGGCCACACTGTCAGATGCATTGATAAAGACGAAGACAAGGTCAAGTCCCTAAGCGCCGGCTATATCCCCATTTATGAACCAGGACTTGATGAACTGGTCACAAAGAACATCGAAGGAGGAAGGCTTAGCTTTACCACCAGCTTAGAAAAAGGCATTTCTGATGCAGACGCAATATTTATCGCTGTTGGCACGCCCAGCAGGCGCGGCCAAGGGCATGCAGATCTGTCGTTTGTTTTTGCAGCGCTTGATGAAATTGCCCCGTTGCTGCGCAAAGAGACTATAATTTGCTTAAAATCAACCGTTCCCGTTGGCACAGCGCGTCAGGTGAAGGCGCACATCAGTAAATTGGCACCGTCGGTAACTGTTCATGTTGTTTCAAATCCTGAATTCTTGCGTGAAGGCTCGGCCATTGAAGATTTCATGCGCCCGAACCGCATTATCACAGGCTGTCAAAGCGAAGAAGCAAAGCAAGTGATGCAGGAAATTTATCGCCCATTATTCCTGAATGATACGCCTATTCTGGATACGACTTGGGAATCGGCTGAGATGATCAAGTACGCAAGTAATGCCTTCTTGGCGACGAAGATTGCCTTTATTAACGAAGTTGCTGATATGGCTGAAACATGTGGTGCAAATGTGCAAGATATTGCCAAAGGCATGGGAATGGACCAGCGTATTGGCAAGCACTTCTTGCATGCAGGGCCAGGCTTTGGCGGTTCCTGCTTTCCAAAAGACACGCGCGCCTTGGTACACACGGCAACGGATCTGGGTGTGAAACTAAATATCGTTGAATCTGTGATGTCTAGCAATGAGGATCGTAAGCTGCAAATGGCTGATCGCATTATTCACAGACTCGGCGGAGATGTGAATGGTAAAACCATTGCTGTTCTTGGTGTTACATTCAAGCCTAATACGGACGATATTCGTGAATCGCCAAGCCTGGACATCATCCCTGCCCTGCAAGCACAAGGTGCCGCTATTCAAGCGTATGATCCTCAAGGAATGACCGAGGCAGCCGATTGCCTGACAAAAGTTGATTGGAAGGGTGACTCCTATTCTGCCGCCGAGGGTGCGGATGCACTTGTGATCCTAACCGAGTGGAATGAATTTCGCGCACTTGATCTCGAGCGCTTGAAGGCTGCTCTGGGATATCCACTGGTGATTGATCTGCGCAATATATATCGCCCCACTGAGATGCAGGCTGCTGGCTTTGATTATTTCTCGATCGGCAGAGAACCTGTCCATGCTGCATCTGCAATTGAGTTCCCACAGAAGTACGGAACCTAATGTCGCACACATTTGATCCAACCATCATCCGCGCATATGACATCCGCGGGATTGTCGGGGAGACCTTGCATCCGCGTGATGCTTGGGCAATTGGACGGGTGTTTGGAAACTTGTGCGGCCAGGACGTAATTGTTGGCATGGATGGCAGACATTCTTCGCCACAGCTGGCAGAAAACCTGATTAAAGGCCTGACCGAAGCAGGAGTGCATGTCAAAAATATTGGTATTTGTGCAACGCCTGAAGTCTATTATACCCAGCAAGCCTTGTCGGCTCGCGGAGCCATTATGATTACAGGCTCACATAACCCTCCCCAGCACAATGGCTTAAAGTTTGTTTTAGACAGCGCTCCATTTTATGGCAAAGACCTGGAAGAACTTGCCCGCACAGCGCAGCATCACTTCCCTGAAGCGGCCAAGCATCCAGGTAGCCATGAAAAAATTCCCACAACATACCTAAAGTCTCTAATTTCAGAAGCTGGACGCATTGCAGATTCAAGTAAGCTGAAAATAGCATGGGATCCTGGCAATGGCGCAACGGGTGATACCATCCAGCAGCTATTGTCCCATCTTCCTGGTGAGCATATTCTGATTAATGGAACGATTGATGGAGATTTTCCGGCGCATCATCCCGATCCCAGCAAGCCTGAAAACATGCAACAGCTCTCGGACTTGGTAAAATCGCAAGCTTGCGATCTTGGTATTGCGTTCGATGGCGACGGCGACCGTGTTGGATTTATTGATGATAATGGTCAAATGCTATTTGGCGACCAAACATTGGCGTTCTTGGCAGCTGATGTGCTACAGCACAACCCAAATGCTGAAATCCTCTTTGACTGTAAATGCAGCCAAAATACGATCCAAGACATCGTTGATAATGGCGGCAAGCCTGTGATGCTGGCTTCTGGGCATTCAAACATTAAAACCCATCTTAAAAAGTGTGGAGCCCCTTTTGCGGGAGAATACAGCGGCCACTTCTTTTTTGCTGATCGCGCCCCTGGCTATGATGATGGGATTTATACTGCGCTGCGCTTTATTCAGTCTCTGATTGCTTTCGGCAAGCCTCTTTCTCAATGGCTACAAAGTCGCCCAGCTATCTTCAATACCCCGGAGCTATCCTATCCGACGGCAGATGAGCGCAAGTCAGCTGTAATCGAGCAGGTAAAGCAGAACCTGACGTCTGACAGCATTGCCTATAATGACATCGACGGTGTGCGGGTGTCTTATGACCATGGTTGGTGGTTGCTGCGTCCTTCTAATACCCAGGCTGTCTTGACAGCGCGTGTTGAAGCGAACAGCAAAGAAAACCTACTGTCCTTGCAACAAGAGCTTGACCATTATCTGCACAATGTACTGTAAAGAAACGCTTGCCCTTGCGGGCGTTCCCGTTTAGTATCAAACAAACATTTTTAATTGATGAATAGCGGAAATATCGATGCTTAAAAAATTTAGAAGCGCCTCTCAATCATGGGGCATGCGAATCTTTTTTGGAATACTGGTAGCTGCCTTTGTGGTCCTCTGGGGCGTTGGAGACGTCTTCAGATGGGGTGGTGGCGATGGCCAAAACGTTGCCTCGATTGGTGGTGAAGCCATAACAGCAAGACAATTGGCTATGGAAATCGAACGTTCTACCGCTCAGATTCAAGCTTCTGGGCAAAAGGCTAACCGTGCCCGTGTTAAAGAAACTGTCTTTCGCGAACTGCTACAAACATCGCTTTTCCGACAGGAGGCAATTCGCCTAGGGCTAGCTGTGTCAGATAAAGAAATTCGCGAGCGTATCCGCAATGATCCTAGCTTTGTTGATTCCGATGGTGATTTTGACAAAGACCGCTTTCAGATGATTCTACGCAGCATCGGGATGAGCGAAGGCGAATACATCGCACGCATGCGTGACTCCTTACTGCAGCGACAGGTTGTCAGCGGACTCCTATCTTCGGTAACCGCGCCTGACCTGATCACAAAAACGCTTTACAAGTGGCAGATGGAAACCCGCGACATTGAGTCTTTTACCATTACAACGGCGCACATCAAGGACGTACCTGCCCCTTCAGAAGCTGATATCGCAGGCTTTTACGAGCAATATGCCGACGTCTTTACAATTCCTGAGAAGCGCGTAATATCTCTAGTTCAAATCTCTGAGCAGAAATTTATAGAAGGTGTTGCAATTTCAGAAGAAGAGCTGCGCCAGGGCCTTGAGGACAATCAACAGTCTTTCAAGGGCGCCATTCCTACTCAGCTTGAAATCAATCAAGTGCGCAGCGAGCTAAAACGCCAAAAAGCTGCTGATAAGTTTTATAACCTGATTACAACCGTTGAAGACGAATTAGCAGGTGGTGCCTCTTTGGAAGAAGTCGCCGCAACTGCAGGTTCTAGTGTTGAAACTCTTAAAGGCCTAGAACGCAATGGTCGCGCTTTGGAAGGCCCTTCCCTGTCATCTGGGCTGCTACAGTTAGTCGTATCAGAGGCATACAAAGGTAAGCTGAATGATGACCTAGGGCTGGTTGAAGTTGGCACTGGCGCCTATATCATCGTGCGTGTTGATGCTGT
The DNA here is from genome assembly GCA_049608925.1 of Alphaproteobacteria bacterium. GTDB lineage: Bacteria > Pseudomonadota > Alphaproteobacteria > JAGOMX01 > JAGOMX01 > JBMYXZ01. Next base: position 5,734 of record JBMYXZ010000055.1, read on the forward strand.
AGAAGCTGCAACTCTGCAGTCTCTAGACAGCGTTAAAGATAAGGTTACTGAGGCTTGGACACTGCAAAAGCGTGCGACTATGGCTGGTGAATTGGCCGCTAAAATGGCGGAAGACATCAATGCAGGCCAGAAAAATATTACGCAAGCGGCTGCCACCCATGGTGCAAGACTGTCGAAGGACAACAAGATCGAGCGCTTTGTTACTGAAGATAATAAAGACCAGGGGCTTAGCCAAGGGTTTAGGTCAGCTATTTTTGCAGCCAAGCAAGGGGAAGCTGTATCTTACATCGCAGGCGATGGAACTTTCGTCGTTGCAAAAGTCATCAGCGTTTATCCCCCTGATATGACAAAATTGCAACCAAGTGATGAAACATACGGATCCTTCCGTAATTTTGCGGAAAATCAATTAGCAAACAATATGTACAGCATGTTAGTGGATGCTTTAGCGACAAAATATCGCATCGAAGTAAACGATCGCTTGCTGGAACAGATGTAATTGATTATATAATTGTGTGAGAGTTAGCTGCGCAATGCGTCAGGCGAACACAATCCCGGGGGCTACATCGATCCTTAGGGAGCTGTCACTGTCATTGTCCGTGGACTTTGTTAAACGGCACCCACCTGCTTAGCAGGCCGTTCGAGGATACTTCAGCCAACGGTTGCTGCGGCGCTCTCACTCTTTTCCATAAAAGTGCATAGGTAATGAAAGAATCACTGAGACAATCCGCCCGCCAGACTCGCCAAGATTTTGTTAAGGCGCATGATGAAGATTACCTGGCCGATTTGCATGAACGGATCAGCGATCATATACTTGCAGACATCACCTTGCCGCCTAAGTCCTGGGTCTCAGGCTATTGGCCGATTGGCAGTGAAGCAGATCCGCGTCCTGCTATGTATAATCTATTCGCCGATAATCACAACTTGTGCCTGCCTTATGCGCGCAAAGAAAACGCCGTCATGACGTTTCACCATTGGGTACCGGGCCATGATTTAATCCGTGACGAGGTCGGCACGCCCTCCTCTGGGCTTGATGCCCCTGAAATTCACCCCGGCGTGATGATTGTACCGTTACTAGCTTTTGACGAAAAAGGTCACAGAATTGGTTATGGGCGTGGCCACTATGATCGCGCCATTGCGGAAGCCAGAAGCTCGCGAGATATTATAACCATTGGCGTTGGCTATGAAGCGCAAAAGTTGGAAATAATTCCAGCAGAAGAAACCGACCAAGCGTTGGATTGGATTGTCACCGAAACCAAAGCCTATAGGATTACGGATAAATGAAGCTGTTGTTTTGTGGAGACATCGTTGGCAGAGCTGGCAGGGATATTGTCATTGAAAAACTTCCCGGTCTTAAAAAGGACCTTAAAATAGACATGGCCGTCATCAACGCCGAAAACTCTGCGGGGGGATATGGCGTTACCACCCAGATTGCCAATGACCTGTTCGAAGCCGGTGCTGACGTTATCACAACAGGTAATCACGTGTGGAAACAAAAAGAATTATTCTCACACATTACGAGTGAGCCTAGAATTTTGCGTCCTGATAACTATTCCAACCCTTCCCTACCAGGCAGAGGTATCATTGAACATACCCTGAGAGACGGCAGAAAATTTATTGTGCTGCACATGCTGGCCCGAGTGTTTATGCCCGATCATGTTGAATGCCCATTTCAAAAGGCCATACGCTATACTAAGTCCTACCCACTTGCATCATCTCAGATAGCCGGCATTATGTTAGACTTCCACGGAGAAGCCACCAGTGAAAAAATGGCCATGGGACAAATGTTAGATGGCGATGTATCCTTCGTGGTTGGCACGCATACACATATACCTACAGCAGATCATCAGATTTTGTCCAAGGGCACGGCCTATCAGACTGATGCTGGTATGTGTGGAGACTATGATTCAGTCATTGGTATGGAAAAAACGGTCCCCGTTTCAAAGTTTTGTGGTCTTCCCCCCACAAATCGTATGGCACCAGCATTGGGTCCGGCAACTATGTGTGGTACGATAGTAACGATTGATGATCGAACTGGCCTTGCGACTGCTGTGCACCCGCTGCGTGTCGGTGGCAGGCTACAAGAAACAATACCAAGTGTATAAAAAAGCTATATAATTTTATGATGCGACAACGCTGGCGCGTCTTAGTGCTGCATTTGTTGGCGGTTGGCCTGACACTGTTTGCCACGGACGTCTACTCTCCATCGATGCCCTTAATGGCAGACGTCTTTACAACTTCATCCGACGTTGTGCAGCTGACGATCAGCTTTTATATGCTGGCAATCGCTTTCACCGCTTTATTTTACGGCCCCATTTCTGATTCTATTGGGCGACGAAAAACCTATCTATTAGGGTTTTGCTTTTTCTTTGTAGGATCTCTGCTGTGCATTTGGGCGGACACTATCTGGCTGTTAATCGCTGGCAGGTTCGTCCAAGGTATGGGCGCCGGTGTCGCATCCCCCGTGGGCGGCGCCATGATCAAGGATTCATTCCGCGGAAAAGAAGCCACACGCGTCTTTTCGATGGTCTCAGGCGTTATTGTTATCGCCCCCGGTATTGCTCCCATCATCGGAGGCTATCTAGCCAAATGGTACGGTTGGGAGATCAACTTTGTGCTGATTGCCGTGTTGTCTGTTGTCTTGATAGCTTTCATTGCATTAGTTTTTCAAGAAACCCATACAGAAGAACATCGTCATAAATTTCATACCGGTCAGATGTTAAAGAATATGCGGACATTTCTGAAGAACCCATTGTTTGTGGGCTACGTCATTGTAATTGCTGGCATTTTCTCTAGCCTGTGGTGTTTTCTGACGGTTGCCCCATTCGTCTATATCGAGACCTTTGGTGTCCCGATGGAGTTCTTTGGCTATTACATGGCAGCAATTATCGTCACCCATATGATCACCGCTTCCATATCCCAACGCGTAGTGATGATTTATGATGAGCAGGTGTTGATACGTTTTGGCATGGTAACGGCTACTGCGGGCGGGTTTTTCATGTTACTGTTGGCCTATTCTAAAGTGCACTCGCCGATTATGTTTACCGCCACAATGATGGTCTTTATTTCCGCCCTCAGCTCTAGCGTCACGACATCTGTCTCAAAGGCCATTGACTGCACACAAAAGCTGCGCGGCACTGCCGCATCCGTGATTGCTTTCTTCCGCATGGGATCCTCAGCATTCGGATCTTTCTACGCTGCCTATGTGCAGGATGTTAACTTCATGCCCGTTGCCGGATACCTAATCGTAGGCGGCATAATCTCCCACTGCGGATATTACTTTCTGGTAAAACCTCGATTGGAGTCATGAGGGGAATTATAGTGACTCTCCCCCCCCCTAAAACGTCTCCAAATTATCCTCTTCAGATTCTGATTCAGCCTCCCTGGCGGCTTTTTCCTCTACCTCTTTACGCTTGCGTTCTTTTTCTGCC
>JBMYXZ010000056.1:0-9021 GCA_049608925.1 Alphaproteobacteria bacterium
TCAAGCCGCGGAAAGTCGGAGTCTGTAGAGCTGATTGAAGAGAGCCTTGAAACAGTAGAGGCTTTCCCCCCATCTCAAATTATTCCGCAACACTGTCTTCAACATCCGCAGACACAAATTTATATACCGCTCTTAAAGCCTCAGTGACGCCTGCTTTAGTAACAGACGACATCTGCAGCACATCACCACGAGCAACTTTTTTCAAAGCCTTTAGCTTGTCTTTAAGGTCGTCTTTATCAATCGCATCAACCTTATTCAAGACAGTAACTTCTGGCTTGAGCGCAAGCTCTGGGCTGTATTTCTCAAGCTCTTGCCTGATCGTGCGGTATGCCTCGGCGGGGTCTTCCTGGGTGCCATCAACCAAATGCAATAACACAGCACTGCGTTCAACGTGGCCCAGGAACCTGTGACCTAGACCAACGCCCTCGTGTGCGCCCTCGATTAGACCTGGAATATCTGCCAAGACAAACTCGATGCCATCTTGACGCACTACCCCAAGATTGGGGTGCAAAGTCGTAAAGGGATAGTCTGCGATTTTAGGTTTTGCGCGTGTCACGGTAGATAAGAATGTGGATTTACCAGCGTTTGGCATGCCCAGCAATCCGACATCAGCGATCAGCTTCAGACGCAGCCACACCCACATTTCTTCCCCAGGCCAGCCTGGATCAGCACGGCGTGGAGCACGGTTAGTGGAAGATTTATAATTGGCATTACCATATCCGCCATCACCACCGCGCAGCAGCGTGACGGTCTCACCTGATTCAGTCATATCCGCCAGAACAGTAGTTTTATCTTCTGACAAGATCTCGGTTCCAACGGGGACTTTAATCGTCAGTGTATCGCCCGACCCACCAGTGCGGTCTTTACCCATGCCATGGTGCCCACGACCAGCTTTAAAGTGCTGCTGATAGCGAAAGTCAATCAGTGTGTTTAGGTTTTCAACTGCTTCAAAGATGATGTCGCCACCTTTGCCGCCATTACCACCGTCAGGCCCACCGAACTCGATAAACTTTTCACGACGAAAGCTGCAGCAGCCTGAACCACCATCTCCGCTTTTTAAATATATTTTGGCTTGATCAAGAAACTTCATGCAAACTCTGGATATAAGGGGTACTGCTGACACATCGCGCGCACTTTTTGCAGGGTCTCTTGCTCTAGGGCGCTGGCATCACCTGCCGCCAAAGCCTTCAATAGGTCTGCAAGCCACTTACCGATTTGCTTGAATTCCGCTTCTTTAAAGCCGCGTGTTGTGCCTGCCGGTGTTCCCAAGCGGATACCGGAGGTCTTCATTGGCGGTAAAGGATCATTCGGTACACCATTCTTGTTGCATGTAATACCTGCGCGCTCTAGACATTGTTCAGCATCAGAGCCAGTAACGCCGAGGCCAACAAGGTTCAGCAGCACAAGATGGCAGTCTGTACCACCTGACACTAGGTCAATACCATTTTCAGTCAAAGTTGTTGCCAGAGTCTTGGTGTTCTTCAAAATCTGCTGGGCATAATTTTGAAATTCAGGTTGCAAGGCTTCCTTAAACGCAACGGCTTTTGCCGCAATAATATGCATCAAAGGTCCGCCCTGATTTCCAGGAAAGACGGCAGAGTTGAACTTTTTCGCAAGGGCTTCATCGTTTGTTAAAATCATACCGCCGCGGGGGCCGCGTAAAGTTTTATGCGTGGTTGTGGTCACAACATGAGCATGCGGAAACGGAGATGCCATGGCGTTACCGGCGACCAGACCTGCAAAGTGCGCCATATCGACCATTAGGTATGCTCCACATGCATCGGCAATTTCTCGGAAGGCCGCAAAATCAATTTCGCGTGCGTAAGCAGAGGCACCAGCAATAATGATTTTTGGCTTGTGCTCCATCGCAACGCGGCGGACTTCTTCCATATCAATATAGCCATTGTCATCAACGCCATAAGTCACGCTGTGTAACCACTTACCTGACATGTTAACTTTTGCACCATGGGTCAGGTGGCCACCGCTATCCAGAGACATTCCCATCAATAGGTCCTCTGGCTTCATCAGCGCAAGATACACAGCCTGGTTTGCCTGGGCGCCAGAATGTGGCTGGACATTAGCATAAGAGCAGCCAAACAGCTGACAAGCGCGCTCTATCGCTAGGCGTTCGGCGTCATCAACGTACTCGCAACCACCGTAATAACGCCGGCCAGGGTATCCTTCTGCATACTTGTTCGTCATTACTGATCCACATGCTTCCATAACAGCCATACTAGTGAAGTTCTCGCTGGCGATCATCTCAATCTGATCTTGCTGGCGAGATATCTCACGCTGGATTGCCATGCTGATTTCGGGATCAGCGGAATCCAAGTATTTAAAGGGTGATGTTGCTGGTAGAGATGAAGCTACAGTCATTGGGCACTCCTGATATTGGTCTTAAAGTGCCGTACTGTAGCAAAAATACTAAAGATGTACTAGATAAATTAGTGCACAAATAAGGCCTAGGCAGCCGCCGGATGTTTTAACTTCTTACTTTTCAGAAGCTTTTCAAGTTTTGATACGGGCAGTTCGGTCAATGTAGAGATTTCTGCAGGTGTCATGCCTTTTTGTAACATTGCATTGGCAATCTTCATGGCGCGTTGCTCTGCACCTTGCTGGATGCCTTGCTCAATACCTTCTTTTCTACCACGATTTTTTAACTCCTGTGCTAGAGTCATAATCTTATCCTCATCTACTGAATCTAGTTTCGTAATCACTTCTTTAAAGTCATCATGATCGATTGTTTTTGCAGCATTGTAAACATACGATATCACCACTTCAATGTACCCAATATCCCCTTGCTTGTCAATGTCACGCAAGGTTTCATTGATCACATTGCCCAGGAAAGGTAGGATGTTTGGGTCATGGATATGCTTAAAAAACCGGCACATTGTCCCATACATTCTATAGACTGACAGTTCTTCCTCCGGCAAACCAGAAAGATCGATCAGTTTGTATGGCGGCTTCATGATTGCTTCTACTTTTTCTTTGCTCACATCATACAAATCATGGGGATGCATGGACTTCTTGTATTCTGACTTTCCGGTATATAAAACAACAGGCCAAACCAGTGGCAATTTTTTGGTTTTGTTCGTTTTCATATGAAATTTTTGAATTTCGTGGATGTATTCATCAATCCGAAAAGGCAGCAAGTCTTGAGATGTCGATTGATGTTCTACCAGCACATAAAAATATGTATCCTCGTCATCACATTTTGCTTTCAATAGGACGTCAGCAATTTTTTCCTTCAACCTATCAGTAATAAAGCTAGTCTTAATGGTCTTGATTGAATCGTAATCCAGTGCGTCCTTCAGCTCTGATGGCAGGTTGGCGTCCAAAAATTCTCGTATGACCTTAGGGTGCTCCATCATGGAGCGGAAAAATTTATCATGAGGGGATACAGATTTACTAGGCATTTTTACTACTCTTATTATTACCCTGCTAACATATAACTCTGAGCTAGGAATATAAAGGGCAAATCTTATCTTTTTGTTTACGGTTTGTTGTAATTTCCCAGGTACTCTGATTTCTACATAGTCCTTTGAGTGGTCAGCATGCCCAAAGTTATCGCTTTGATTTTTCTAGCCTTAAATGCATGCGCTGCCCACGCATCTATCGGCACCTTTTCTATGGACATCTGGGAAAGTGTATTGGATTTTATACCAAAGCATGAAAATCTTAAACAGACCAGCAAGTACATGAATAAGGTCGTTCAAAAATATCACAACAGAAAAGCTACAACTATTGTGATAGGGAGGCCACTGGAATCTAACGCCCAAAAGGCTCCTGCTGGAATTATTGAAAATCTTGTGAAAAGCGGCCGAATTGTTCGATCTATACAGATTGATGATCGTCTTGCAACATCCGACCTGATTGCCGAGATTGCTGAACATTGCCCGACCCTGATACATCTGGAGCTCAGCTTGAACAATCTTATCGCCCCGACTCTGGCGCCTTTAGAGAATCACCCATCACTAGAGTTCCTGGAAGTGTCTTTCAACGTTTTGCTGAATGCAATCCCAACATTGCCGGCACTTAAAATCTTAAAAGCCGAAGGGACAGCGTTGGATGACAACGCCATAAAGCTGATGCAAAAAAAGCAGCCTAGCCTGAAGAAGTTAAGGATAAGCTGCGGATCGATTTCTAGAAAGGCTGTCAGGTATTTGTGTGAATGTCCACAAACACCTGACACAACCTTGTGTTATTCATTTCTGATCGGTCATGGACCTTTTACCAAAGGCCAATGAAGCTCCACCAGATTGATCCAATGCCAGCCCAGATGGCAATGCTGACTAGGCTGAAGATAAATCCAACGCGCCACCATTCACCGACCTTCACATAGTTTGAGGCAAAGTACACAGGGGCAGTACCTGTACCATAGTGGGTGATACTGGCACACAAGTTAGACAAGAACGCCATCAGCAACGCCGCCAACATAGGAGGGGCGCCCGTGGCAATTGTTACAACCAATAACGCACTGAACATCGCTGTTACGTGGGCTGTCATACTGGCGAAGAAGTAATGACTGTAGTAATAGATCAACGCTACAATCGCCAGGGTTGTCACCCAATGGAAGGAGGCAACATAGCCTTGAACGTGTCCGCTGAACCAAGTCATCAAGCCGAACTCGGATAGATGTCCTGCAAGCATCAACAGCGTTGCCAGCCAAAAGAATGTGTTCCAAGCATTGTGCTCGTTAAGCACATCGTTCCAGTTCAAAACGCCAGAGAACAACAGAATTCCAAGACCCAGGAACGCAGTCGTTGTGGCATCAATGCCAAACGTTGCACCGACAACCCACAATGTTAACAGCAGCCCAAAAGTAAAGACCATCACTAGCTCGTCAAAGCTAAGGCTACCCATTTCAGAGAGTTTCTTGCGCGCCATTTCAGGGGCTTCCGGGGTGTGTCTGATTTCTGGAGGATAGAAGACCATCATCAAAGGCGGCAGCACAATCATGTTAACAAGACCTGGAACAATCGCGGCCAATGCCCATGTTGTCCAATCAATGTTGATTCCCATACCACCGGCCAGACTTGCAATCAGAGGGTTCGCCGCCATCGCAGTCATAAACATTGCGCTGGCGATCAGGTTTGCTTGATATGCAACTTTAATCAGGAAAGCGCCTAATTTTCTTTCCGAGCCTGCTTCTGGATCGCTACCGAACTGCAGTGCCAAGGAGGACAGAACAGGATAGATGATGCCCGCGCCGCGCGCTGTGTTGCTGGGCACGAAGGGTGCTAGTAACATTTCTGTAGAGACGATACCATAAGACAGTCCCAAAGTGCTGCGTCCCAGCAGGGCAATAAAGTAGTATGCAATTCTGGATCCCAAACCTGTTTTGACAAAGCCGCGTGCAATCATAATCGCAACCAGAATCAACCAGGGTATTTTTGAGCTATAGCTGCTAAGCGCCTGTTGAATCGTCAGAGTTTTTGTTGAAAGGCTTACAACAATGGCTAGCAAAGCAATGGGCCCCATGGGCAACGGCTTGGCAATCAGCGCAACAACAGTCGCCATAAAGATGGCAAACAAATGCCAGGTTTTAACATCTAGTCCAGCTGGCACCGGAAGATACCAAAGTCCTAGACCTATGGTCATAACGATAAGAGTAGGGAAAATTTTTGCCCCTTTCCATTGGGCTAATCCCCCTAATCCTGATGCAGAATTTTCTGCAATTGATTGGGTTTGCGACATGCGACCTCACCTTATATTTCGATTTTTAACGATTTAGGCTAGCAAGTTTTTGCACCCATGCAAAGCATGTTTTTTTTCATTATAATATTCAACACATTGCGCTTGCTTTACAAAGTGTTCTTGACAAGCATACATATTGGTGGCAGATCATATGGGATGAATTATGAATATCAAGTGCGGATTATATGATCAAAAAGCTTCTTCCTACTCTTGCGATTACAGCCCTATGTGCGGCTTGTTCCCCTACAATCCACCATCAGAGCAAACATCTTGACCAGGCAGCAATAGACAACGTCCGCGTAGGAGTCCACAGCAAACGTGATGTAGCCCAACTTTTGGGGACGCCATCTACTATGGCCACATTTGATCCAAACACTTGGTATTATGTTTCTAAAGTCACTTCAACAACTGCTTTTTTCCACCCTGATGTTGCCTCTCAGGATGCTTACGTCGTCAAGTTTGACCGCAATGGGATTGTACAGGACGTAGCGCACAAGACCTTTGATGACGCTGAAGACCCTGACCACGTTGATCGTATCACGCCAACGTCGGGTCAGAAGATGTCATTCCTCGAGCAAATGTTCGGAAACTTTGGCCGCATTACACGCCAAAGAGACAACCTGGAAAATAAATAAGACATAGCAAACAACGGGTTATGGATATTTGTTAATAGTTTGTTAACCTGTATCCCCGTTTGTGGTATATTTAATGCTGAAGAATATTAAGCTGAGAGTAGATGCAATCTGACAAAGCGCTTAGCGCTAGTAACAAAGCAGATAAAATAGAGACGCTATCAAATCCTTCACTACCCTGGATAATTTGGCTGATCCCTGCTTTTTTCTATCTATATCAATTTATGATCCGGGTTTCGCCCACCGTTATGGCCCAGGACCTGATGGCCGACCTGAATATTCAGGCTTGCTCTTTGGGGACTCTTACATCCTTTTACTATATTGGTTACACCTGCATGCAGATCCCTGTGGGATTAATGTTAGACCGCATCGGGGTTCGTAGACCTCTGACTTTTGCCTGCTTATTATGCCTTGGTGGCTGTATGATGTTTAGCATGTCGTCGGATATCTTTATCATGTCGATTGGTCGTTTCATGATGGGTGTAGGATCGGCGTTTGGCTTTTTATCTTGTGTGAAGACTGCCAGCCTATGGTTTCACCCCACACGATTGGGCGTTATCATCGGCTTAAGCATGACGATTGGTACAACAGGCGCAACCTTTGGTTACTACCCTCTGGCGTCTTTGGTAGATCAAGTCACATGGCGCCCGTCTGTCATGATTTTGGCATCGTTTGGCCTTATTTTGGGGCTGGCGGCTTGGCTTGTCATCCGAGATCGCTATACAAATATATACTCGTCAAATGCCGGTGAAGACCACGAAACTTTCCCGATCTTGAAATCAATATGGGTGATTTTGAAAAACCCTTATACCTATGTCTTTGGCCTATATGGATCTTTAATGTATGTCCCGCTATCAGGTTTTGCCGACCTGTGGGGCAGTACATATTTGATGAACTCCTACGGCCTAAGCCGCACGGAAGCCAGTGGCCTAGTATCGACAATATACATCGGTGTTGCCATCGGTGCGCCACTTTCCGCTTTGCTGTCGGATATATACCTAAGTCATAAGAAGGTCTTGTTGATTGGTGCTTTGGGAAGCTTATTATGCTTTAGCACCATCATCTATGCACCGATACCGCAGGCATATACCTACCCACTCTATATCATTGGTGGAATTTTTTCAGGATCTCAATTCCTAGCATTTGCCAGCGTTGTAAATTATAACCTGCCGCAAATCAGTGGAGCCGCCAGTGGTATCCACAACATGATGTGCATGATGAGCGGTATTATCTTCCAGCCGTTTATTGGGTACCTGCTTGATCTATGCTGGGATGGCAGTATGCATAATGGCGTCAGCGTATTTGCTCAGAATGATTTTTTGTATGCCCTATCCGTGATTCCCATCGGACTTGTCTTGTCTGCCCTTGCATGCTTGTTCATGAAGGAAACATATTTACCAGATCAACCTAAAGGCCATTAGTACAATGTCAACATATGCAGACCAGCTAAAAAAAGACCTTGATGCGCTACCCGCTTCGATTCGAGGAATATATCCCTGGCTGGTCTGGAGTTGTGCTGGCGCCTTTTTCTTTTTCCAGTTTATCATCCGAGTCTCTCCAAATGTGATGGCCAATGACTTGATGCGCGAGCTTGAAATCCATGCGTGCTCATTAGGGACTCTTTCTTCCTTTTATTACTGGGGCTATACAGGGATGCAAATCCCCGTAGGTCTAATGCTCGACAGCCTGGGGGTGAAGCGCCCACTTGCGATGGCTGCATTCATCTGCGGCTTGGGATGCATGTTGTTTAGCATGACATCAGACATGATGATCATGTCAGCAGGCAGATTTATGATGGGTGTTGGCTCTGCCTTTGGGTTTTTATCCTGTATCAAGGCTGGCACGACCTGGTTTATTCCGCAGCGTCTAGGGCTGATCATTGGTCTTAGCATGCTGGCAGGGACGGTCGGGGCGACTTCGGGCTATGCTCCGCTGGCTATCCTGATTGACTTGACGGACTGGCGCACCACAGTGATGATCTTGGGCTGCATCTGTATTTTGATATCAATGGGCGCGCTTTTTGTAATCAGAGATCGCAAGTCTGACAGTGATGATCAAGGCCAAGAAAAAGCCTCGGTGTTTGATGGCTTGATCACCATTTTAAAAAACCCAAACACTTACTTATTTGGATTGTATGGATCCTTAATGTACTTGCCTCTTGCAGCTTTTGCTGATCTCTGGGGTACGCCATTCCTGCTGCAGGCATATGATGTGACCCCCCTAGAAGCTGCGGGCTCTATCTCGATGATCTATCTTGGAATTGGTGCTGGTGGGCCAATAACGGCTTTCTTGGCGGAATACTTCCAAAGTTATAAAAGATTGATGGTTAAGGGCGCTGCGCTGACCCTGATTATGTACAGCTTTATCATCTATTACCCGCACCTGCCTTTTATCTTTACCTATGGCTTGTTCTTCCTGACGGGTATATTGTCGAGTGTGCAGTTCTTTGCATTTGCCTGTGTGTGCGAGCTTAATCCGCGCTGTGCCAGTGCAACCGCTAGTGGCATGCATAACATGATGTGTATGATCAGCGGAATTCTTTTCCAACCGATTGTCGGAAAACTGCTAGAGCTTTGGTGGGATGGCACCGTGGTGGCAGGCGCTCCTTCCTACAGCACCGACAACTACTTCAATGCTTTGGCTGTAATACCAGCCTCTGTACTACTTGCTGTTATTATAGGATTTGCACTAA
>JBMYXZ010000057.1:0-8908 GCA_049608925.1 Alphaproteobacteria bacterium
GAAATCTTTCAACAAATTACTGCATCATACCGGCGCGTCAAAGATCACTTTCAGGATTAAGAGGCAACCTCAGCTTGCCGGGCATAGTCATCCAAAATCTCTTTGACGCCTGGCATGTCTTGAATTTCCTGAAGTTGTGGCATGAAAATGCTGATATCTCGCGCTTCCATCTTACCGGAAATACCCGTCCATTTTTCGCATAGCTGCAACCACTTTTCATGATCTTTTTCCAAGGAATCAGGCACACCCTGGCCTTTTGATTTTAAACTGGCAATCTGAGTTTCTAGAAAGTTTTTATTGTTGCAGGCTTTGATCTTATATCTGGCTGTAAAGCTAGCCACATCCCCTTTAGCCGCAAGCAGAACTTCCTGGCGATACTCAGCAGATACAGCATACTCTGCTGAACATACAAGAAAAAACAACAGTATATAAATATTTTTCATAATAAATCACAATTATTTAATAATTATATATTAATATATATTTGTGAATTTATTATTAATACACACCATCATACTTCGCGAATAAAATCACGAACTTTTGGCATAATTTGCTCTCGCCAGCGCCTACCATTGAATATACCGTAGTGGCCAACGTTTTTTTGCAGCAAGTACTTTTGCTTGCTCTTTGGGATATTCACACAGATATCGTGGGCAGCTTTGGTTTGACCAACACCTGAGATATCATCGCGTTCACCTTCAATAGTCATCAAAGCTGTTTTACTGATAGCTTTCAGGTCAACCACTTCTCCGTTATGGGTGAATTTACCACGCGGCAACGAATGCTTTTGGAATACATGCTGAACTGATTGTATATAGAACTCTGCTGGAATATCCATAACGGCCAAGAATTCATCATAGAACTTGCGGTGGGATGCTGCACTTTCTTGATCGCCTTCCACCAGATGGTCAAAGAATGACATATGCGCTTCTATATGACGTTCCATATTCATGCTCATAAAGCCTGACAGCATAAAAAATCCAGGACAGACGCGCCGCATGGCACCACCATAGTACCACGGCACTGTGGAAATAACATTCTCTTGGAACCACTCTATCGGCTTATCTTTGGCTTGTTTGTTCACCTCAGTAGGGTTGGCGCGCGTATCAATTGGCCCACCCATCAATATCATCGACGCAGGTTCAATCACGTCTTTGTGAGCGTTCATATAAGCCGTTGCCGCCATAACAGGTACAGACGGTTGGCACACTGCCATTACATGCACCTTTTCACCCAGTAGATTCACAAAATCAATGACATAATCAATATATTTGCATAGAGAAAAGTCTCCAAAGCATAAGGGAATATCTCGCGCATTATGCCAGTCGGTTATATAAACATCGTGATCCTGCAACATTGCCCGGACAGTATCCCTCAAAAGAGTCGCATAATGTCCTGACATGGGCGCCACGATTAAGACTTTAGGCAGTTCCTCAGAGGTTTTAATATCCTTTGGCTTACGCGCAAAATCTCGGCGGAAATGAAGCAACCTACAGAAAGTTCGCCTATTGACGACTTCTTCAGAGATTCTAATAACTTGACCATCTTGCTCGATATAATCGATGCCAAATTCGGGCTTAGCAAAGCGTCTAGTCAGGCGCTCCATAACCTCGAATCCAGCCGCTGCTGCCCTGCCATAGTCCGTATAGTACATGGGGGAGAAAGGGTGCGATAGCACCTTGTGAGCCGCATCAGCAAAGAAGTTTGCTGGCGTTAGGAACATATTGTTGAATTCGTGGAATTGATACATCATGACGCCGCCCCGTCATTTGTTATATCCATAATTTTATAGAGTTATTGATACTTATACAACCCTAGACAGAAATACTGCGTACAAACTCTGTTAAGCCAACCTGACGTATGCGCTTCAAGCGCTCAGCTTGGAGAATTGCTGTAACTTGATCGATTGTTTTATCTAAATCTTCATTTACGACAACATAATCATATTCTGCCCAATGGCTCATCTCACTAGAAGCCTTTTCCATCCTAGCTTGAATCACTTCAGCAGGATCCTGTGCCCTACCCTTCAGTCGCTGTGCCAGGGCATCCCAAGAAGGTGGCAGAATAAACACAGACACCAAATCATCACGTGCTTTTTGAGCCAGCTGTTGTGTGCCCTGCCAATCAATATCAAACAGGACATCTTTGCCTTGTTCGAGCGACTTCATGACAGGCGCCTTAGCTGTGCCATAGTAATTGCCGAACACAAAAGCATGTTCTAGAAATTCTTCGGATGCTACTTTTTGTTGAAAGTCTTCTGCAGCACAGAAATGATAATCTTTACCATCTTGCTCACCAACACGCGGCGGTCGGGTTGTGTGAGATATGGAAAGATCGATTTCCGCATCACGTTCCAGCATGGCACGAGATATAGTTGTTTTACCCGCCCCTGAAGGAGAGGATAGCACCAACATTAACCCACGTCTGTTTAGCATTTTATGTGTCATGCCAGATCAGTATCATATATTAGCTGTCCGACTCAAGAGGGCGTCCAAAATCCGAAAAAGCCTGCAGCGTTCTACCGGCACAGGTTATCCAGCACATCACGCCATAAACTATTGCAATTGTTGGAAAATAATTTGGGAACATACACATGGCAGCCATCACAATAAATGTCTCGGTGCCTTCACAAAGCCCCCCTAGATAATACAATGATTTCTTGCCACGCACAGAAGATTCCATACCGCGCTTTGCAGCCATCACCGCATAGGTTAAGAACGAGCATGTAGCTCCAATGTAGCTGAAAATCAGGAAACTAGCCCACAGAGCATTTTCCGGTACTGCCAAAGCAAACGCAAATACGACACCTGCATACACGATGAAATCAACAACTATGTCAAGATATCCGCCAAGGTCTGTCAAACCCTGGTGGCGGGCGATTCCACCATCTAGGCCATCACATAAACGATTCAGCACGATTAGCGCCAGACCCAGTAGATAGAGATGCTGGCTGATAGCCACCATTGCCCCCAAGCCTGCACAAAACCCAGCCAGTGTCATCGTATTTGCTGTAACGCCAATTGAATACAGAAATCCGCCAATTTCGCTCATCGGCTTGTTGATCATTCTGCGCGCATATATATCGAGCATGCTTCACTCCCCATTTTTCATAAGAGTGTTACATGCTCGATCATAAGTCAAGTAGATGGAAAAGTAACTAAGCCTGAGCCTTCATGCTTTCAACAGGGCGCTTATTGGCCAGCTGCATTGAATCATACCTAGCCAGTTGATTTTTTCTGATAGAGGTGCGCACTTTGCGAATATACACACCACGCTGCTCGCTGTAGGCAAGCAGATCGCCAATCAGCGTATGACCATCAGGAAGTTTTCCAGCGCGGCGCATTTGCGCACGTGTGTTACGCATTTGCTTATAAGCATTGTGCGAGTTCAAATTACGCATGTAATACACGACACTTTCCTTCAAAGACTGATAAAACAGTACGCGATCTCTGACCGTGATCCCAAACGGAGAGTTCTTATTAAGAGCCGCAAAGGACAATCCCCAACCGCTTTCAATACTTGCCTGACCAAGGGCAAGAGACGCTGGGATAATATCTACACGATTGACCATTTCATCCAGGTCTTGTGCGTTTTTCATTTTATATTTTTCAGCCAAATCACTGATAAACTTCATCTCAGGTGTAGATAGCTGCTCGCCCTTTAATTTTTTATCGCGTAAGTGCAGAAGCGTTTCACGCTCGCGAAGAATTTCTTCATTGGCTTCAAGAATCATTGGCAGCAAGATCTTAATGAAAAGGCGCTTTTTCATGCCAACATTTTTGATTTTACGCAGATCTTTCGGGAAATTGCTGAAAATGACGCGCGGAACTTCTTCGATTTGATCAAGACTATAACCGTGCTCGCTGCAAAGATCCTGCAGTTCTTGCGTGCTTTTAACCTTAACGTGAGACTTTTCTTTAGCAACCTCTTGCGGCTGGCGAACAATCAAAGCTAAGGCAACTTTTGCCTCAGAAGCTTTACTTCCCGACTTTTCAGATTTGTTTGCTGGATTATCTGCCATGGCCAATACCAAAGCGGGCAAGAACAATCCAACAGCTATAGCTATTTTCTTAAACATCAATAATACTCCTAAAATTAAGCGGCTGCGCGCACTTCTTTGACTTCTGGAATGTAATAGCGCAACATTTGCTCGATTCCAGATTGTAACGTCACTGAAGAGCTTGGGCACCCATCGCAGGCACCCATCATCTTTAGATAGACAACACCGTCTTCAAAACGTTCGAATACGATATCCCCGCCGTCCATTGCAACTGCAGGACGGACACGTGATTCAATCAGTTCACGAATTTCCTTCTCGATACCATCGGCAAGGTCATCAGGAACAGCGGATGAATCAGTCCCGGGGGTGTATTCAACATGCTCATGAGCCACGAAATAGTTCATCAGACTTTCAAGAACCAGTGTCTTAAGAGACAACCAATCCTTTTGATCCGCTTTGGTCACAGAGATAAAATCCTGACCGAAAAAGACTTTGCTAACACCGTCAATATTAAAGAGCGCTTGGGCAAGCGGCGCTTGCTTGGCATCGGTGCTATTGACAAATTCAGCTGTTCCAGACTCTAACACGGTCCTACCGGGTAGAAACTTAACAGTTGAAGGATTTGGTGTTTCTTCCATTTGAATGAACAAGACGTCCCCACATCATGAAATAAAATATGACGTACTGTAGACAAAGAGATCAATTATTGCAAGTAAAAAGTTATATGCATTTATCCATGTAAAAACAAAATCCCATCTATACACCTAGGAACCTTAACTATAGATAAAGTTATATATGCATTATTTACAATACAGTTATTTATGTTTTTTGAGGGGGTTGTTAAAATGAAACATGATTTTAAATTAAATCCAATGTATCTACTGCTGACAATCGTTTTGGCAACCGCTACTGGGGCTTATACAATACCTGATCTGCCAAAGCCTATCGTCCCGCAGATGGATCTACCCCGAACATCTGATTTTTAAGGCATGGTATGACACTGTTTTTAAAGTGTCGTATATCATTCTATGGCTTTCAAGGCGCGTTTTGCCTTCGAAAGCCATTGCTTTAATGCTTACCTTAAAATGTGATTCACCCCCTTCAGGGGCGCCGGCATGGCCTGCATGTAAATGCGACTCATCCTCCACAGCTAGTTCTTGGGGAGAGTAAGCCTTTTCGAGCAAATCAAAAATTACCTGTTTTCGTGGAATAGACATTGGCGTAAAATACTTTTATGAAACATTTTCTTACGCCTATTATTATCATTGCTGCTGTGCATTGCGCAAGCGCAATAGATATAAACCAGTCCGTGCAAATCTCGCGAGAACTATGCGACCGCATAATGGTGGACCATATTCCTGATGGATCTGTGGCTTATCAACCCGATACAGGCGTGGTGCCTGCAGACCTGGGTGGCAGCATCCAAATCACACCGCCAACGCAGATCCGCATTCCGGTACAGATTGATTTAGAGCGCTATCTTGCGATCTCTAGGCGAGACACTACTAAGAATCATCACCAACTATCAGCGACTCAGGGTGCGCTGGATCATAACAACACGAACCTAAATACCTTTAATAGAACACTTGAAAAGGCTGTCACGACCATCCGCCAGGAAAATGATAAAATTGCCGAAAAGGTTAAACATTCTGGGACTTCAGCATCCACTATCCACCAAAGCATTAATGCTGTTAACGAAAAAGCGACACAGGCGATCAGCACTTTAAACAATATGGTGCCAGTATTAAATCGCTCGGAAAACAGCTATAAAGACAGCCTTAAACGCCTTGAAAAGCAATTCACCCCGTACGAACGCGACCCGATAGTCATTGACCGTAACGAGACCTTTCGTAAAAGTCATTTACAGCGCCTGTCAGCGCAATCATCTGAACTGAACAAAACATCAACTCAAATATCGGCTTTGAAGTCTGAGCTTCAGCGCCACGCTGCTTTACGGCATGACAGTCCTCATAAAATAACCGACACCCTGCCCCATGGCCAGGTTGAAAGCTTTGAGACCTCCGTAAGCACTGCTGAACAGTCTTTCACAGCCTTTTCAGGCACAACAGCAGACTTTCAGAAAAAGTTTGATACTTTGAACCTTAAAAAGACTTCGTTCGTGGAGGACGCTTTCCTGG
Source organism: Alphaproteobacteria bacterium (assembly GCA_049608925.1). GTDB lineage: Bacteria > Pseudomonadota > Alphaproteobacteria > JAGOMX01 > JAGOMX01 > JBMYXZ01. The sequence continues at coordinate 6,139 of JBMYXZ010000057.1, forward strand.
GGAATATAGAGGCTCACCTTGATGGGCGCTTGTATTACAATGGACAACCCTTATTTCAGCAAGATCAATGGCAGATTAAAGAAGCCTGCAGGCGTGTATATTTAGCTACAAGAAAGTGAAAGCAAAAGGGCCGCCCTAAGGCAGCCCTTTCTTTTTGTATTATCCTTCGTCGTATTGAACTTTGATATCTTGATGGATCAAAATATCCACACCATCGTTGTGGTGATAGGTTATAAAGCCATCATCATCAGCCGGACCGTCTGCGACCCAGCCATCTCCAATATCGACACTATCATGTTCATCACCATCAATCCGTAAGTGATTGTCACCGTCTGTCATGTGTACGACATCATCAACAGATAGCTTCAAGGATGTATCGGTGCCCTCTTTACGGCTTAGGTCAAGCTCTTCAATATTTTTAACGAACTTAACGCCACTAAGATCGACATCGCCCACTTCTAGGAAGTGCACGGTATCATAACCACTGCCACCGTCGATAAGGGCGTCATCTTCATCAAAGACCATGTGATCGTCGCCGCTGCCGCCTTTGAGAGTATCCTTACCCTCACCACCAACAAGAACATCATTGCCTCCGCTGCCATTAAGTGTGTCGTTACCCTTGCCACCAAGTAGTAAATCATCTCCATCACGACCGATAAGCTTGTCATCACCATCTTTTCCAACAAGATAGTCATCTTTGCTACTGCTGCCCTTTAGAGTATTATCACCGTCATTGCCTTCTTTGACATGCAGGTCATCGCTGATTTCAGGACCGAACTCTTTAAAGCCAAACTCATCCGCTTCGCCCCAAGGCTCGCCTTCATAGTCATCTTGACCATCATTGTTTTCGACAACATGCTGCTGAACATCATCGTCCATATCTTTTTCAGCCACTTCAACCGAAATCACATGAGGCTCGCTAGTAGCGCCCTCTTCATCGGTTGCTTTAAAGCTGATTTTGCGGATACCTGTGATGTACTCGCCATCCCCATCAGTGCCCGGTTGTAATAAGATAGAAGACATAATCTGGCTGTATTCCAGTTCACTAGCTGCACCAACGATAGTAATCATGTTTGTACCACTACCATTGACCACAACACCTGCTGGAAGCATAAACGCCGGATGCAGTATCAAAACGTCATCCATTGAGGCTTCTTCTTCAAGTTTAACCATCGCACTGACAATCTCATTATCTTCCGGATCATCAACTTTCACGTCCGCAAAGTTATTCACTGCGATTGCATTGGCTGGGCCAATGTCTGCGAAGAATGTGATGTCGTTAAAGTCTAAGTCAGAATCTTCAACACCCTCGAGGTCTTCAAATCCTATCAGTGCTGAACCATTAGCACTTACACGAGAGAAGACGTGTTGCAGGCCATCACTGTTCAAGCCAATGCTGTCATCGTCAACGCGTGCAGCACTATGCCAGATGCCTTCTTCACCATATTCAGACATGATAGTCACGTCAGACCCACCACCATTTGGCTCGTAGATCAATTTCGGCGAATCGGTCATGATTGTTGCATCTTGATGTGTATCAGGATCAACAAACTTGAATGTACCATCCTGCAAGTTATTCCAGTTATTCTGATCAGCGCCATCCGGAATCAAGAAGAATCCGATGGTCGTGCCCGCAGGCAATGGATCACCTGGGTTCTGACCTGGCAAGTTCAAGAATGCCATATCACCAGAATTCAGGCTATCTGTATCTGTCCAGATCATTTGGACATTTTCAATATTGCCGTTCTCGTCAATCGTGTACCAGCCCATGGCATTGTTAAAGCCAGCACCTTCCTCATTAAAGGTTATCTTGACGGGATGCTCATGCTGCAAGTGAATACCACCAAGACCATTAACTGACTCAGGATACCCTGGAATCATCTCAGCTTCTTCAATTGACGCAAGCAATTCTTCTGCACCCGCAGGCAAGTTAAAGGCGAAGTCGATTTCATCCTTAGAAATGCAGACTTCCTGGTCTGCCATGATTGTAGGCGGCAAGTTATCACTTGTGCCTTCAACCTTATAGCGCGGATCGATCTGATCCGTTTTACCATTCGCATCAATGGCCTGAATCCACCACTGACCACTATTTGAGTGTGCTTCTTCACCATCATTCAAGTGGTTGTAATACGCCTCGCCAGATTCTGTCAGGGTAATGCTAACTTTATTGCCCTCACCCATACTTAACAGAGCATAACCATCTTTAGAAAGAACTTCAGTGCCCTCTACAAGATCCATAAACTGGCCATCCACTTTGATTTTATATGTGTGTGTATCGCCATGATCTGGATCACTAACAAGATCATCCAAATCAATCATATACGCTGGACCAGGCTCTCCATTTGCAGCTTCTTTCAAGCATGCCTTGAAGTTGTGCATCTCAGGAGAATCATTCGTGCCTTCAACCTTATAGCGTGGATCAATCTGATCATGCTTGCCGCCTTCATCAGTCACGCGAATCCACCACTGGCTAGGATCAGACTGCACAACCTTACCTTCTGGCAAGTGGTTGTAATATGCTTCGCCTGCTGCTGTTAGCATGATAGATAGCTTGTTCCCTTCGCCAACGGTCAGTTTCGCATATCCGTCCTTGGATAGTACTTCCATGCCTTCGGTCAAATCAACAAACGCGCCATCAACCTTGATCGTAAAGCCGTATGAATCATCATGATCTGGATCACTGACAAGATCATCTAGGTCAACCATGTAAGGCTCACCAGCCATATGATCCATTGCCTCTTTCAAGCACGCCTTAAAGTTGTGCATCTCA
>JBMYXZ010000058.1:0-8895 GCA_049608925.1 Alphaproteobacteria bacterium
CTCTCAGGCATACTCAGCTGCAGAAAACTAAGGCGTATTCTCGATTTTTCAAATCACGTGGGTTGGTGGACTCCGGGCATAAAGCCCGGAGCGTCGGAGTGTGGGGTGACGAGTAGAGAGAATCCTTAGATAGTAAGGCTTTGCCTAATCATTAAATTATCCCGGACAGTTATGGGTCAAACCGTGGTAAGTCGGGACAAAATAATATCGTCTATATATTCATCATTAATTAACACCTATTGTGAATAATTAAGATAAACAGTGCATAGGTTATTAAATCGATGGAATCTATTCCCATTTCTTTTTTATTATCATCTACTGGCATAGCTATTGTTGGGCTGATATGGATACTCAACAAAATGCGTTTTCAGATGATGCAGAATCAGATAGACAGGCTGATAGAGATTCAAAACAACTTAAGGAACTCTAGGTCAAAAAAAGTCGTGAACGACGATAACAAAAACGATATAGACAAGAAAAAGGCCCGGAACTAAAGAACCGAGCCTTTGCGTCATAGAGTCAGCAATAATTATGCGTCTTCTGTCAGCTTCTCAATTTCCTTTTGAAGCTGCTCAAAGGAAACTTTCTTTTCCTTCACAGTGGCTTTTTCAACGATAAAGCGAATCGCTTTTTCCTCAAAAATCGGTGCTTGGATCTGCTCAATTAGCTGAGGTGATTTAGTGATATGCTCGGCAATTTCGCGCTCCTGTCCAGGATAGCGCATGGCCTCTTGCATGATCGCAGAGCGAAGCTCGCCATCTTCAACTTTCAAGCTGTTTTCACGGCCAATCTTTGACAACACCAATGCTTGGCGCACACGACGGATAGCGATATCGCGGAAGCGCTTCTTCTCATCTTCAATTTTCTTCTTTGTTGGCTTTTTCTCTTCTTCGTTCAGCTCTTTTTCAGCCTGGCTCCAGATCAGATTGAACTCTTGCTCAACAATGCCCTCTGGCAGGTCAAACGAGTAATCTTCAGCAAGCTTATCCAGAACGCGACGCTTTGTTATGTAGAAAGCAGATTTTTCATGGCGATCTGCCATTTCTTTTTGCATCTGCTCGCGCAGTTTTTCCAAGCTTTCAAAACCTAGATGCTTTGCAAGCTCATCATTAATAGGTGTTTCAACTTTCTCGTGAATGTCTTTGATCTCGGCCTTAAAGCGTACGTCCTTGCCCGCAACCTTTGTCAAGGAGTGCTTATCAGACATCTTGATTGATTCATCAATCTTAGCGCCAACTTCAACGTCAGTCATTGCTTTTACAAGGTTTCTTGAACCTTCTTCAGCGTTTGGATCTAGGAAAAACAGTTGACCATTTGCGGTGAACTCTTCAATCTTTTCATCACCCAAGAAAGCCTGCATATCGATGACAACATAATCACCTGCTTTGCTCTTCTTGCGCTTGCCGGACAAAGGCTCGGTCTTCAACTGGCGGTCTGCCAAATCTTTCAGACCTGATTCAATATCTTTATCTGATGTCTCAACAGCAAACAGATCAAACTTGTACTTAGAAACATCTTTCAACTCGATCTCAGGATAAATCTCGATCACAGCATTGAACTGTAGATCTCCGCCCTGCTTGTATTCATCAAAGTCAACGCGCGGCTGACCTGCAATGCGGATATCATTATCTTTTTGTAGCTTGGACAAAAACGACTGAACCATATTTTCGATAACTTTTGGACGGACCTCTGTGCCAAAGCGCTGGCGCAGAATATCCATGGGAGCTTTTCCAGGACGAAAGCCAGGAATCTTTTTATTTGCTGAATAAACCTTCAGGCCCTTATCAACTTCTTCCTCGATCTCGTTTGCAGGAATTTTAACTTGATAGGTATGCTTCAACCCCGTGACATCTTTTTTCTGAACGTCCATGTGATCCTCTAAGATTTGAAAAAATGGTGCGGGCGGAGGGACTTGAACCCCCACGACTCTCGTCACAGGTACCTAAAACCTGCGTGTCTACCAATTTCACCACGCCCGCGGGAAATCGTACTCAATAGGTTATGGTTAAGGGTATACATCAACTCCAAAGGGAATTGCAAGGCCTATGGTACAATTTTTACAGCTTTTTCTATCAATGAGGCTGGAAGCTGAATATTTAAGGCTTCTGCAGTCTGCATATTTACATATGGCTTCTTGTCTTCTGGCATTTCCACCGGAATAATCGCGGGAGACTTTCCTTCAATGATATCTGCCGCTTTTTCACCGGCCAAAAAACCTTCTTGATAGTGTGAGAACCCTATCGTCAATAAAGCACCAGCCTTTACCCCTTCAGGATCCGGGGCCACCAATATCTTCCCGTTGCGAATTGCAATCTCAGAAAGACTGGTTAACGTTGACACCACCATATTATCCTGGGGAATCATAATGCCATCAACTTGTTGAATCACCCGCAAGGCAGCAGGCAACACCTCGGTAATTCGGAATACTGGTGCCTTAACCAGTTTAATATTCAGGGCCGCGCATAATTCTTCCATGACTTGCAGCTGCTTAATCGAGTTAGCTTCGCCTGGGTTATATAAGACACCTACACTGCTGACATCACCATGAACGCTCATCAACAAGCCCAATTGATCGGCCAAGGGCGGAAAATCGATTGTCCCGGTGATATGACCGCCGGGCACCTCCATAGACTTTACAAGGCCTGCAGAAATAGCGTCAGTCACCGCCGTAAACACAATACTGGTCTGTGAAGATTTCGTTGCATTTGCCATGGCCTGCGCAACCGGCGTAGAGATAGCGATAATCACAGTGGGGTCAATGCTGGTGAACTTTGTGGCGATTTGAGCCAACGTTGGAATACTGCCATGTGCATTTTCAAAAGTTATAGAAACAGTCTCGCCTTCAATATACCCCCTAGATTTCAATCCATCGACGACACCTCTTTCCACCGCATCCAAGGCTCCGTGCGCAATGATTTTGGCAATAGCAACAGAAGGAATGTCTTTAGCAACACCATAAGGTGCTAGAAAACAAGAAAAAAGGGAGATAAGTGATAACGCTTTTATTGACAGTATTTTAATTTTCATGACCTAAACTATCTTTAATTAACTTTAATTTATATTAGATTTTTAAATGTTTAATTTCTGTTAAGAATCAATATGACAGATAGTATAAATATAGGTTCATGCTCTAATCTTTTAGTAATTACTGTTACTTAAGATAATATTATTTTGCAAAAATAATTGCAAGAATTTTCGTTGTGCGCTGGCTTATCAGCTGTGTTAGAATGATTTTAGTAGGATATTTCTAAGCTGTAACTCATATTTAAAAATTGGAGTAAGAACCATGAAAGACCATCGATTTAGCAACTTTTTCCATTGGAATAGACAATCATTACTTAAACTTAGATATACAAAAGGAAAAAGCTGTGAGTACTTATACAAACGTCAAAAAAATTGCTCTTAAAATTCTAATTTGCCTACTGGTCACGATCAGTGCCCTTCCCCCTTTATTTGCCAAAGATTCCCTTAAACTTTCGATATCTCAATTTGTTTCTCATCCCGCATTAAATGCTGTTGTTAAAGGCATCAAGCATGGGCTAGAAGATGCAGGGTATAAAGCCAAAGAAAACCTTGAATTAGACCATCAAATTGCCCAAGGAAACATGGGGACCAACATTCAAATTGCGAATCGCATGGCGAATGATTGCGACATTCTAATCGCCGTTTCCACCCCAAGCGCTCAAGCGGCTCAAAAGGCCGTACAATCGCAAAGCCTCAACACCCCGGTTGTTTTCACCGCCGTATCGGATCATGTCAGCGCAGGGCTAACAATGCCGTTTGTGACAGGCGTGACCGACTCGCAACCCATAGATGGTCAATTGCATATCATCAAACAACTGCTGCCAGAGATAAAAACTATTGGTATTTTATACAATCCTGGCGAGGCAAATTCAGTATCGCAGCTGCAGGAAATCAAAAAATCTTGTATAGCTTTAGATATTGATATTATTGAATCACCTGTGTATAAAACATCTGAGATTGATCAAGCCATCCTTCGTGTTGATGGCAGGGTAGATGCCATCTATGCCCCTGCTGATAACACGGTTATCTCTGCCATCAGTCGCACAACTCATGTTGCCCATAGCCGGGAAATTCCCGTATTTACGGCAGATACGCACTCGGTCTATCATGGAGCCGTTGCATCATATGGCTTCGGCTATTATGAAATAGGAATAGAAACAGCTAAAAAAGTAATAAAAATTGCTAATGGGGCAGATCCAAGTGAAATTCCTGTTGAACCTCCTACCCAGAAGCGTTTATATATAAACCTTAACTCGGCAAAACGATTGCACTTAGATATAGCTGATCGCTTACTTGAAAACTCAGTGATCATTACGGAGAAAGAACAAAAATGAGCATGATCCAAATACTGGGAGCCGTCCAGATAGGCTTAATATACGGTATCGTGGCGATCGGTGTGTATTTATCATTTAGGGTTCTAGACTTTCCTGACCTTTCGGTCGACGGCACATTTCCGATGGGTGCAGCCATTTCCGGCATCATGATTATCAACGGACATGATCCACTTGTTGCAACCGGATTTGCTATGGTAGGCGGGGCTTTGGCAGGAATCTTTACCGCCTGGCTGAACGTTCAGTGGGGCATACTGAACTTGCTTGCAAGTATCCTGACATCTATTGGCCTTTATTCGCTGAACCTTCGGATTATGGGCAACCGACCCAACATTGCCATCTTGAATGAATCCACCTTAATCACCAGTGTTGAAGATTTATTCCGTGGTATGGGGCTGGAAATGACAAACATGAACATGACAATTCTGTTCCTATTTATTGTTGTCACACTAATCACTTTGCTGACGTATGTATTCCTAAGCACACAAACCGGGCTTGCGATGCGTGCAACCGGAAAGAATCCCCGCATGGCAACCGCACAAGGTATTCGCACGGGCTCGATGGTTGTACTGGGCATCGCACTTAGCAATGCTATCGTGGCCCTGGCTGGCGCTTTATTCACCCAGATTCAAGGCTTTGCAGACGTTACCATGGGTGTTGGTACTATTATTGTGGGGCTTGCTGCAGTGCTGATTGGAGAAGCCATCTTCTCTGCAAAGTCACTGTTAATTGCTATTTCAGCCTGTGTTGTTGGATCAATCATATACCGCGAACTGGTTGCCCTGGCACTGAACGCAGACTTTATTGGCCTGCAAGCATCGGACTTACAGCTAGTGACTGCCTTGCTGGTTGCGGTGGCTATGATGTTATCCCATGGACGAAAACGACTTAATGCGATGTTCTCTCGCAAAGGGAGGGCATCATGATCTCGTTTCGCAAATTAAACGTCATCTTTAATCAAGGTACAGCCATGGAAAACCATGCTATCAGAGGCTTGGACCTTGATATCAATGAAGGTGAATTCATCACTGTGATTGGCAGCAACGGTGCCGGTAAATCTACCCTGCTGAAGTCTCTAACCGGTGAAGTGCAACCCCAAGGCGGGAAAGTTCTGGTCGATAGTGTGGATATCACTAATTGGTCGACCACGCGCCGAGCCCCCTGGGTAGCCCACGTCTTTCAAGATCCTATGATTGGAACTTGTGGCGACCTTACAATCGAGGAAAACTTAGCACTAGCATATCGCAGAGGCCAAAGCCGCGCCTGGAAAGCGAGACATTGTCTCTATTGGGCCATCACCCCTTCCTATAAGGAAATGTTCCGCGAGTATGTCTCGATGCTAGGCTTAGGGTTGGAATCGCGCTTAGGCGATCAAATTGGCCGCCTTTCCGGTGGCCAGCGTCAGGCCTTAAGCTTGGTTATGGCAGCCATCAGCCCAATGAAGATTTTGGTGCTAGATGAACATACAGCCGCTCTTGACCCTAAAATGGCGGATCTGGTTATGAACTTAACCAAAAAGATCGTGGCAGATCGTAACCTGACAGTGATGATGGTCACCCACAGTATGCACCAAGCCTTAGATTCAGGCTCTCGTACGATCATGTTGCACCAAGGTAAAGTCATGTTCGATATCACGGGAGAGCAACGTGAAAACCTCGATGTCCATGGCCTCTTGGATCTGTTCCAGAAGCATACTGGCACCGAAGTTGACGACGACAAGCTTGTATTAAACTAAGCAGGATCCCATGAATATTTGCGTACTCGGTGTATCAGCCTCTGGCAAATCAACACTGGCAAAACACCTGGCTGATATTCTTGGGCTTACTCATATCGAGCTAGACTCCCTACATTTCCTTCCTGGTTGGATCGAACGACCTGATGAAGATATGAAAAAAGATGTGCTTGAGCTCACAGAACGTGGCAATTGGGTTGTGTGTGGAAATTACGCTTTTCTTCGTGAATACCATCTAGATAATGCCGATAAAATTATATGGCTGAATTATCCATTCTATAAGGTATTTTGGCGCTGTATATGCAGGACTCTTCGTCGCATAATCAACAAAGAGCCCTGCTGTAACGGCAATATTGAAACTATTCGTATGCAGTTCTTCTCGAAGTATTCGATATTTTGGTGGGTTATCCGAACTTTTTGGCGCCGACGCAAAACGTACACCCAGCTATCTCAAGACCCCCGTTACAGGGAAAAGTTCATGATTATCCATAATGAAGAAGAATTACAGAACCTGTTAAAAAACCTACCCTAAAGCTCCTTCACACTGGTTACCAGTGCTTGTTGGTTTGCAGGGAATGTCACAACAGACACTTCAACCAAGTCCAGCTTGGTTAACATTCTGACTCCCGGAGACGTGCTTTTTTGCGCTTCAAGCACACGCACACCGATTGACAGCCCATCAAGAGCCCCTTGAGACAATAGGGCCAGAGCTTCCCTGCCCCGTTGAGTTTGCAGATTCAACCGACCTTCCGCATAAAGGCCGCGGCTGTCTTCATCGATAAAGTCCCAAACACCGATTGGTTCTTGATGATTATGCTGCCACAGCATCTTTGGATAGGCTCCCTTAGCCTCCCATGAACGCAGACTGGCATGGAAAGCCCCTGGCGTTACCTGATCTTTATGCTGATCCAGCACGTGAAAGACGCTGGCGTAGCCTGCAATAATGCCTTTTTGGTCATTGCATTCAATGTCGAATGGAACTGATATACGATTTATGGATTCTGACATAGTGTATCTCCTTCAGCCAGTGGTTCATATCCAAGCGCTTGACGCTTTTCATTCAGGGTTAAAAATCCCGCTTCAGAAATACGCTTCCAATGCTTCTCGCGCCTATCTGCCAGGGCTGGTATGGCCTCTAGATCGAATTTCAGGCGTAGACCTTCTCCAAATCGAGGCACCAACCAATGGTTAAACTCATCACACAGATGATCAAGCAACGGTACAACCGTGTCTTCCCACAGATGAAAGCGTGCTTCGCGATAGTTGGCAAATGTTGCATCCCCTGGCACGCCAATCAGCATCGTTGGCACGCCATATGCTTGAGCAATTTCACGCGCAGACAGCTTTTTGCCATCAATGAAATCAAGATCTTTCGGCGACAGACCCATTTCTTGCCATTCGAACTCGCCTTCAAGGATCATCATTTTCCCAGCATTGGTCATCCCTTCATAAGATTCCCTAATACTGTCTCGCAAGCTTTGGCGATGGGCATCATTCAACACACCCGTTGACCCTGAAGACTTGATCTTCAACGCCCCTGTCGGCCTACCACCATTTTGCAACAAGGCAAGGTTATGTCCGGAAACAGCATTATGCTGATCAATGGCTTGGGCGCAGGCCTCAATGGGGCTCATGCCGTACCAATCATCCAGAGGATTAAACGTTTTCAAATGCAGAATGTTTGAAGCACCGGTTAAATGATCGACAATAATGCGTTGAGACCTCTCACCAACGCTGTATTCATATGCTTTTGGCACGCCCGCAGATCCTGGGATCACCTTCATCCTATCAGGACGCAAAGCATACAGCTCGCACGGTTGGTTGGCGCTGTCATTCACCAGCTCGATATAGCTATTACCTGCCAACAGCTTGTATCCCAGAATTGCCTCAATCAAGGCCGCTCCTCCCTGGCGAGGGTTGGGTGTGTGCAGCAGATCAAGCAGAGGATGATTTACCATCTCTTTGTTCTTACGGTACAACTTCCACGGCACACTGGCGGCACTGCGGGTAATTAAGTTGACGCAGCGGTATACGATTACGTTCTTTTTGTATCCTTCTTCGGCTAAGGCATCATACCGGCGAGGTGTCCACACTGGCTTGCCAACCTTATCTAAAGCTATAATGGGGGCTACGCGACTGGACTTTGTCGTCCACATATGTCTTAAAGCATTAAAATATCGATGCATTGTCATTTGCTCCTTCCTGTAAATTCAGGCTGATAATAATGACCTGGCAAAAATGTGATAAATTTTTCTGTCAGCTGCGGGCTTTTTTGCTATCTTAACGATAGTTTGATCAAGTTTGTGAAGTACATGCCCAGCAAGAAGACCCCTGCTAAAAAGCCTACCAGAACGAATAAAAAGCGTCGCACCACGACCAAAAAGCGTAAATCATCCAGCAAAAGCTTAGCCAGCTGGATCTGGGGATTTAAGTGGGCCACCATTATTGCCATATGGGGATCGGCCTTTATGGCCGTGGCAATATTCTTCTTTGCCTATGACTTACCTGATGCGCGCAAACTTCTTGAGACCACGCGCCGGCCGGGCATCAGCATCGTTGCGCGTGACGGATCCATGATTGCCACCCATGGGGAAGTTTATGGCGCCACAACCAAGGTAGAAGACCTTCCCCCCCACGTATCCGAAGCAATTCTGGCCATCGAGGACAGACGCTTTTATCACCACTTTGGCATCGATGTGATAGGCATTATGCGCGCTATCTACCTGAACTTCCAAGCAGGCCGTGTCGTCCAAGGCGGCAGCACGCTTACCCAGCAGCTATCAAAACGCTTTTTCCTCTCGGAAAATA
>JBMYXZ010000059.1:0-8733 GCA_049608925.1 Alphaproteobacteria bacterium
AAATAAAACAATTAAATGGATTCCGCGGTCAAGCCGCGGAAAGTCGGAGTGTGTGTAGTGATTAGAGATAGCCCTGAAACAGCATGCCATTACATCCAGTGTAAAATTATCCCAGACAGTTATGTCCTCTCATGAAGAATCTGAAACTGGTGCTATCACACCTCGACTGTAACGTTCAAATCTAGAAGGTTCAGCGTGCCACCCATGCCATCGACTTTGATTTGCCCACCACCGTCGAATGATATAATCAAATTATTGCCTTGAGTAGACAATGTCACATCAGCAGCGACATCCAGAACATCAGTAACGCCATCGCCCATAAAGACAATTTCATCACCATTTTGATAATCTTTGATGCGGTCATTACCCATGTTTGCTAGATAGCCAAATTCCCCTTCAGTTAGCTCAAACAAGAATTTGTCATTACCGCTGCCACCATAAAGACGATCGTTACCTTCATCACCCTTTAGAACGTCATCTCCGGCATTACCATAAAGTTTATCATTGCCAAGACCACCTTCTATATGGTCGTCCCCGCCCTGCCCTTTAAGCATATCGTTACCGGCATCCCCAAACAGCTTATCCAGGCCATCACCACCATAAAGATAGTCTTTGCCACCGCCGCCTTCTAGGATGTCGTTACCATCATGGCCGCGCAACGTATCTTTTCCTGCGCCTCCCAATAGCTCGTCATCACCATCATTGCCAAACAGTTTGTCTTTACCGTCGCCGCCCTTGATATAATCGTTTCCATCCTTACCGTGCAAGCGGTCGTCGCCGCCCTCACCCGCTATCAAGTCATTTTCGTCGGTACCCTTTATACGATCTTTGCCTTCATCACCGACCATACGATTGTATGCTTCGAATACATTGCTTTGCAGATGCTCGATGTCGGTATTGCGTTGGATAATATCTGACAACGTTGTGTTCTGAATTTCTTTAATATCTTCCTCATCCAGGCGATTTTCATAATAGAAGCGATCACCATCGCGAAGGCGCTCGAACTGATCAACCAAGATCGTGTGGAATGTCTCACCCACTTGTGAGCCCTCAACGCTTTCTTCACTGAGACCACCAACGAATAGATCTACGTTGTTCACGTCACCGTCGTAAAGTGTGCTTAAATCATTTTGCAGATCGACATCACTGGTAACGTCGGTAAAATCAGCTACAGGATCCAAGCCATATGCAACACGCACGGCATTATAATCATCAATTCCGTGATCGCGACCACGCTGAATGTTAAGTGAGGCCAGGTCCATGCCTCCCGCCCCTGGAGGGCCAAATAGCATATTCCTGACATCATCAACCATTAGGTTGTCAATTTCTTCTGCATTTGAGGCTGCCATACCACGGAAAATGGGATCAGGACCCCCTTCATCTGTAAGTTTCGCAGGATTAAAGAAAGCTTCGAACAACCCTAGGTCACCCTCTGCAATAGTATTTCCCTGTTCATCCACTCTTTCGATTGTGCTGGACAGCATTGTGTGTCCCAGCCGGTAGGCCGCAGTAGCAAATTCGTTATCGATTCCAGGATTCACATTGGCATCATAACCAGTGTATTCTGCGATTGCATCTTCACCCAACAGCTCTGGCAGGAACTCATCATACGTGATCTTCTGCATCAGAGCTTCCACAAAAGCTTTTGCCTCTTGGTATAGTTGTTCATCTGTATATTCTGGATGTTCTGCTTTAAGCTCGTCCACTTTACGGTTATGCTCGCGGGCAAATATTGTATGCATTGATGTCAATGCAACGTTTTCGTTTGCGCGCACGTCACCGGCTACAAAGAAATTGGTCCCCATTCCCATAGCATTTGGAATCGTGCCATCGTTGAACGGCATATAGCCATCTTCATCCAGCCTTAGTTTACCACCCGTGTCTCGCAAAAATGCTTCACGCGTTGCATCGCTGCCATAGACGTTCGATGCATCAATGTAAGATGTAATATCATTGACTTGTTCAGCGGGCGAAGATACACCTGTGCCCGGATCAAAACCCGAACGTGTCAGAGGAATTTCATTTGTTCCCGTAAAGAAAGGATCAAAGTGTGGGTCACCCGTAGGTACAGAGATATTGAACATTTCAGGAACGGAGGCTTCACCAGTCAAGTCAATATCATGATCGAGGAATTGCCCCCACAACCACAAGAAATTACTAGAGTTTGATGTATTGGGTACAGATTCCTGCTGATCAAAAATTACGTTACTTATTACACGAGCACTTGGGCGGTCGTCACCCGAAGGCGTGCTAAGACCATCTGCATAATCCGCCAACGATTTCCGCAAGAATTGTACGTGCGTACTACCATATTCAGGGTTATCAATGTTATTCCCAACACCCGTGATAGCTCTATACTCACCCAACAAACTCATAATACTGCCTCCAGCTATACATATATAATACTATAATAGGCAATAATTGTTGAATATTCGTTTTTATTTTATTAAGCAAATATTAATTCATGTAATGGGTGAGAGCGTCCAATTCTTTTGTGATTTCTTTATCCTCTTCACCCAATGGGCTGCAAACTGCTTTCATAGCCAGGTACAATGCATCATATTCACCATTCAATCCATTTTCTTCCAGCAAGTCAGGCTTGAACTTTTCATTCCATGCCCTATTCCCTAGCTGGCTGAAATGCACATCCAGCGTTCCTTTTCTGCCCTGCACCCATTTCTCAAATTGCTTCTTAACTTTCTGCCTAAAAGGCTTTTCAAACACATCAAAACTGACTGAATTTGCTGACGCATCACAAATAAGATTGCGCTCGATAGTATCTGCGATTTTATCTACTCTCTGTTGAATTTTACGGCGCATAGCGTCCAACATCGCTTTGGCCAGAAATTTCTCCCCACGTTCATACAAATCTGTCATAAAACGATGCTGTATCTCTGGCGGAGTATACAGTCTGATAAAATCCAACCCTATGAATGATAGGTTCTTTTCATTACACCACTGGAGCTCTCTTACCACAGCCATATAGTTTTGGAATGACTGTTGATCAGATTGAAAGCACCCTTCAAAATGCCATCGCTGTAAAGTTGGCATACCCCTTTGAAATGTGTCTTCAGCAAACAATTGGAACTTAAGCCCTTCATTGAAATGCCCTTTAACTAATTCTTTCAACTGTTTTACGCCAGCAAACTGTGCAAATACATCCCGACCGATTGGTGAGTGCGACTGAAGCGTAAGAACCTGTACTTTTGGAAGCAGCTTTACTATCTGCTCTTGGCTCTGCTGCATTGAATTTTCACCGATTAATAGCGCTTCATCCGTCTTTTGCGCTCTCATCTTCATCGTAATACCCCCAAAAGGGGCACGTGTAACCGCTCTTAGCATATCAAACACAGTTAAAAAGCCTTTGATGTCTCGCTTGTACCACATAGGAGGAATAATTATCTCCCCCATTATACATACAGGCTTCGGCTGCGCTTTCCAGGGATAGGCGCGCATCTTGTGATAGTAAAACAATTGCTGCTTACCCGCTGGATCCACCATGTTTAACGCGTACATCATGCGCAGCATTGATGAAGGGCTATGTAGACGCTCGCGGATACTTGATTCAATCGCCTTTACTTTTTCAAACGCATGCCCATAGGCAAGATACATTGCCAATTGCACTTTTTGATCATCCGAGAATAAGTGCTTATTTTGATAAAGTAAGCAAGCATGCCCTGCTAAGTGTTCAAATGTCTTTTTATATGTTCCTTGGCCTTCTTTAAACTCAACCGGTTTATATAAAGCCTGCAGCCACAAGAAGCGCATAAAGGAAAAATGATGCCTCGTTTCAAAATTGCCAAATTTAGTACGAATATGCTCCCATACTTTCTTAGCAAGTGAGAAACGCCCAAGATATGTTGCCGTGGCTGCCAAGATTGTACAATCATTTCTAGCTTCAAGCTTGGCCATATCAAACATTGTGTTAAGCAGGTTCACGCCTTTGGTGGCTCGTGTTCTTAATTCTGGTGAGTAAACACCATTTTCAAGATGATCAAAACTGGTTTTGCATCGCCCAACCCCCAAAGCACGCGCGATATGCAATGGGTATTCTGTTACTCCGAGCTCTTCTAATCGAGACACAGCTTGCTCAAGATTCTTACTGTTATTTTGAGCCTCTGCTTCAAGGATTTTGGAAAACTGATCTTCTTTAGATGAATGTGCTGCCGCCACCCAGCAGCAGCACAGTATCATTACATAGATTCTACTTAACATCTTCTAACCAGTTTTCTATACTCTTGGCACCTTCACCGGTAAAAGCCTTATATAATCCATAAAGTAAATTATACCCTCCCCTAATCGATGCAATTTCCTTTTTCAGCTCTTCTGTTACTGGCTTAGCAGCCTGTTTGGTTTGTAGCATTTTTTGGTATACCCAACCGGCAAATTTAAGCTTTTCCAAGTGATTTTTTAGCGCCCAGATGGTCACCACCCCCGCAATAGCTGTGTTCTTCTGCTGATATGCAATGCTTAAAAGTTGGTACAAAGTAGAAGGCAGACGGTGAGCATTTGGAACGTTTGCAAACTCAGCATTCTCTTGCATTTTGGGGACAACGCTTGACTGAATTATCGAGCTGTATGCATTTAACTGCTCAAACATCTTAGCGAAGACAACAAATGACTTACCAAGTGCCTGCTGATCACCCGCAACTGCCATTTTAGCTAATATGGCACCTGTGTCTCTAAGTACCAAACATCAAAAGTGTCGGTACGCATTCATGGACTTTATGGGTTGCGAATGCCTTTAATAAAACATCCAGATTGTGCTTCAATAATTTAGCAGCCAGCAGACTCTGCTGAAAGTCTTGTCCCTTTTGCCAAATTTCGTTCAACGTATTTAATTGCAATCCTGAGGAGCAAATAAAGTCTGCCCCGATCAAGCTCCAATCATTTTCTTCGGTAGATTTCTTGAAACACCCCATCGCCATTATAAAAAGCTCTTCAGGGGTACCATGCGCCATGATCAATTTACGTGCCATGAACGAGTTATACCCCATAAAAGCTTCAATCAACTTCTTGATCGCAGGCCCTCTAATAGATGGGTCAGCAGTTTGAACAACATGCATCTCGAGTTTTAATAGTTCTTGATCACGCTTCCAGTCCATAGGACCTCTAGAAAGTGTATGCATAGCAGCGAAACAGGGCAGCAAACCTTTCCCGCGAGGAAAATATTCGTGAGATATTCTAAATTCACTCACCAACCCAAGGGGAAGACATGGCTTGACTTCTACCTTGGCGAGGATATCAAGCAGTTGTGTTGCATGAGGTATGAACTTAGGATTCATAGATGCCATAAAACTATATAACACCAATAGCGGAGGCTTTAGCTGCTCAGGCAAAACACCTAGCGAGTTTACGAAAACAGCAAATTGCTTTGCCATTTTATCCCATTGGCCTGCATATGCGTAGAACAGTGCAATAGATACGCCCTGCACAAAATTTGGCTTTTGGTATAATTGCAAAATTCGATCAGCATGCTCGCCTAAAGCTTTAAAGTCACCACTATATTTGCCTTTCAGCAATAATGTATCTCCATATGCAGCCAGATCATCAAACTTCCAATTATATTCTTTTCTAACGCTAGCCCACATACCCTCGGCGCTCACATAATCGCCCAAATAGTTAGCGATTTTCGCAGCAGCAACCAAAACTTCATCATCACCAACCTGATTCAATCTAAGAACAAGCTGAATTGCGTCTCGGGCATGCAGCCTTGCAACCGAAGTTTGCTCGGATCTATTGTCACATGCAAAAACATATTCAGCCTTGTCCAGAGCAACGCGCCGCCAAACGTCTTTGTCAACTTTGCCCTCGCCTAATTTTTCTCTGAATTCGGCGAATAAAACATCTTGATTCTCAAGAACAATATCAGTTGCTCCAAGGATTTCTTTTTTAAGTTCACCTGCCGATTTACTGGGTTTTTTCTGATCCTGCTGCTGCAAGTCACCAAAACCAATTAGCTCTTTGCCGCTAGCATGCACAGATTGCGTTAAAATTGAAAAAGATAATAGACCAAACGTTATTGTTTTTCTTATGGTCATGGTGCCCCCCAATTATAAAATAAACAATATAACGCTAGGGTATATAGCCATGTATTTCAACCCGTTAATTCACGGCCCTATCACTCCCGCTCGCTAGCGCGCCGCAACCGGTCATTAATCGCCACACCCACGCCTGTGTCGGGGATGCGTGCCACGGCGATGCCTGCATACTTATCGCTATCATCCAGAATATGCAGCATCTTAAACAAGTTCGCAGCGGCTTCTAACAAGTCGCCTGATTGACTAAGGTTCTGGGTAGCTGGACCATCTCCAAATCCCAGAAAGGCTTCCCCCTTTTGCGGTACATCTGCATCCATCCGCAGAGGAAGATTCGTCGCATAGTGACGCAGCAACTGACCAGGCGCCTTGATACCTTCTGCAGCTGCAGCCAGTGGGCCCAAAACAGCTTCAACCTGTTCTTCGGTGATCACCCCTGCCCTAAGAATTGCTGGTTGAGCTGTGGACATATCGACGATCGTGGACTCAAGCCCCACATCGGTTGGCCCGCCATCTAAAACCAATAAGTCTGGGAATGATTGCTTCACATGATCTGCCGCGGTTGGACTTAGAAAGCCTGAAACATTTGCACTGGGCGCCGCAATTGGTCTTCCTAAATCTTTGATAATGTGTCGCGCCACCTGATGGTTTGGCATACGGATTCCAATGGTCTCCAGTCCAGCAGAAACCAGTTCTGACACTTTCCCTTTGCCTGGGACAACCATGGTGACAGGCCCCGGCCAATAATGATCGGCCAGCTTTAACGCCGCACTTGAAAAGGTGCCATATTCTTGCGCCATGGCAATGTCAGATACATGGATAATCAAGGGGTTAAAGCTGGGGCGTTGCTTGCGCTGATAGATCTTGGCAACGGCCACGCCATTAGTGGCGTCACAGGCCAGTCCATAAACTGTTTCAGTTGGCAGACCAATCAATTCGCCCGACCTTAAGGTCTCAACCGCCTCTTGCAGGATTTTACTGGACATTATGTGTAAAAACTCTAAGATTTAGCTCATAAGTAAAAGGAGTCATATCATGAATCAACCTCTAGAAGCAAAAATTATCGACCTTGGTTTCGAGCTGCCGCAACCAGCCCCACCTGCTGCAAACTATGTACCATATGTTGTGCAAGACAATTTAGTCTATATTTCGGGCCAGCTACCCATGTGGAACGGTGACTTGAAATATCTTGGCAAGCTGGGTGAAAGCGTCTCTCTAGAGGACGGCCAAGCCGCTGCACGCTTGTGCGCTTTGAATATTATCTCGCAACTGAACCAGGCAATTGACGGCGACTTTTCACGTATTGACCGTTGTGTAAAGCTGACTGGCTTTGTTAACAGCACGCCTGATTTCCGCGACCACCCTAAAGTGATTAATGGTGCGTCTGATGTGATGCTCCAAGTATTTGGCGACCAGGGACTGCATGCACGCGCAGCTGTTGGCACATCCTCCCTGCCCCTTGGTGTTTCAGTGGAAGTCGAAGCTATTTTTGGAATTAAGTAAATGCAAACTCTATTTTTATTTCTATTATCATTTTTAATTTCTTTTCCAACCATGGCCGCAGAAAAGCCCAATTTTCTTAAGTCCCGCCTGGTATCCGATGTCGTTGTTAAGGGCGATTTACCTGGCCGTATGCGTAATGGCGATTCACCGTTTAAGGATTTTTCCGACGTGCATCGCCCAACGCGCCAAGGCCTAAAAGACCTTAGGATCATGGGATGTGCTCAATATACCGAGCAACAACTGATCAACTTAAAAAACCAGCTCGCCGATCAAGGTCCCATCTATATCGTTGACCTGCGCCAAGAAGCCCACGTATTCGTCGACGGCATTCCGATCAGCAAAAATGTACACGTCAATATGGTTGAACGCTGGTTTACCGATGATGTCAGTGCAGCGCGCGAGCAGGCCTTGCTTAGTGATTTGCAGTCGCAAGAGAGCATAACCTACGAGGAAATCGAGAAAAAAGACAACAGCACCATTAAAGAAACCACCACCCATACTGTAAAGCCCATGCGGATTGAGTCTCCTCAGCAGTTGGTCGAGCGCCACGGAATGCATTATGTCAGGTTTTACATTACCAACCATCACATGCCGTCGAATCATGTGATTGACCAGCTGATTCAATTTTTGGACACGGTTCCAGAACATGCAACCATTGTGTTTCATTGCCGAGGTGGAAAAGGCCGCACAACCACTGCAATGGTGTTGGTTGATATTATCGAAAACGGCGACACAGTATCCTTGGACGATATTATTGCCCGCCAGTATCTGCTGGGTCAAACCAACCTTGTGAATCATGGCGGCCGCATTCCGGTTCCTCAAACATGTGCGAACAGCCATTGGAAATTTATCTCTAGTACCGAAAGGTACATGTTTCTTAAGGCCTTCTATGCCTTCAGGAATAGCCCAAAATTCGGCAAAGAGACCTGGTCCCAGTGGATATCAACTAGGTTGTAGAAGTATTTAGGAGGCTGTAAGAGCATGCTGTTTCAGGATTTTTTCCACTCAACTCCACACACTCCGACTTCCCGCGGCTTGCCCCATAAGTGTCCGGAATAAATTATGCTGGACGGAAAGCCTTGCTGTTTCAAGGCTCTCTCCACTCAGCCCCACAGACTCCGACTTTCCGCGGCTTGACCCATAACTGTCCGGAATAAATTTATGCAGGATGGAAGAGCTTGCTGTTTCAAGG
>JBMYXZ010000060.1:0-8547 GCA_049608925.1 Alphaproteobacteria bacterium
GTATGCCAAAATATAGAAATATTGCTATACTGTCCGCGTGAATAGATTCGTTTGTTCAGCTCCAGGGAGAAAAAAATGAGAAAAATCTTCACTTTAGCGGCAGCTGCCGTGATCACAGCGGGCACTGTTGTTGCTCAAGAATTTCCAAGTAAAACGATTGAAGTAGTTACCCATGCCGGCAACGGCGGTGGAACAGATGTAACCACTCGAATGATGATGCTGCGCGCTCGCCGAACGCTTGGCACAGATATGGTAGTCGTAAATAAAAAAGGTGGTGGTGGCGCTGTTGCCATGGATCACTATCTAACTGTACCGGCAGATGGGCATACAATACTTACATTTACTATCGGTCATGCGGCGACAGTGGCTAAAGGCGAAACAAAGATGAAGCTTTCGGATGTGCGTCCGATTGCACGTGGTACGGACGATCCTCAAATTTTGATGGTAAGATGTGGTGCTTATAGCAGTGCAGATGATTTTGTAGCCAAGCAAAAAGCTGAAGGTATCACTTACGGCACTACACATTTAGGAAATATCGATGACGTGTCGGCATTTATGTTTACCAAAAAAGGTGGGATGCAAATGCCAAAAATTCTACCATTCGATGGCGGAGGAGAACTTGCTACTCAGCTAGTCGCTGGAGCAGTTGACGCTGCTGTACTTAACCTCGCTGAGGCTGGCAGTCAGATAGAAGCAGGTGATGTGTGCCCAATTGTCGTTTTAGCGGATGAAAGAATGTCGGCTCTACCCGATGTTTCTACCGCAAAAGAAATGGGTATTGATGTCAGCTTCTCCACTGTACGTGGTTTTGTAGTCCATAAAGATACCCCGGATGCAGTTGCAGAGAAAATTGAACAAGGGCTACTGAAGGCCATGAATCACACTGTGTACCAAGGCTTCCTAACATCGGTTGGGTTAGATTCTACTTCTGTCGTTGGATCAGAGCAATGGGGTAACCAGCTCACCACAATGGTCACAGACATGGAAGCAGCGTTGAAAGAACTTGGTTTCATTCAATAACTTGAAATAGGGGTCACCCTTTGGGGTGGCCCTTCTTTGCGGTGCGTGCAATGGCAATCCCATCTAATAGTACAAAATTTTCAAATATACTGGTCAGTATTGTGATTATTATAATTACAATTGCGGCCATCTATATTTCTACTACGTTTAAAAAAATGCCACCAATTCTCAAAAGGGGCATACAGCCATCTGATTTTCCCCAGCTTATCTGCGGCCTGATCATATTTCTCACTATTCTGATGTCGGTTTTTGATCCTGTACAGAAATTAGAAAGTGTAACCCGCCAAACTGTTTATACATTTATGGCAATTTTACTATTTGTTGGTCTTGTCCCGCTCGATCTGTTTTTGTCGCTTGGCATCTTTGCCACTGTTTTGGCCATTGCTTGGGGCGAGAAGAAGTTCGCAAGGCTTTGTTGCATAGGGATCGCTGTGCCTGTGTCTGTATTTTTCTTATTTGACTTGGCGTTCAGCATCAGGTTCCCCCGCGGCGTTTTAACGAACTTATGGTATGGATAATTCATGTCGCCATTTCTTGCTGGTTTGACCACACTTACTGACCCGACTTTAGTTTTCTTGTTGCTCTGCGCCACTCTCGGTGGAGTAGTTATTGGAGCATTGCCAGGCTTAAATGCGACTACTGGGGCGGCATTGCTTTTGCCATTTACGCTCACAATGGATCCCGTACCAGCGATTGCATTACTGACGGCGATATATTGCTCTGCAACTTTTGCCGGGGCGATTACTGCGATTTTGATAAACACCCCAGGGACTTCAGCTTCCGCCACGACTTGTCTTGACGGATACCCTATGGCTCAAAGAGGTGAAGCGGGACGTGCACTTGGTCTCGCAGTTGTTTCATCTACGGTTGGAGGTGTATTCAGCGTTTTGGTTTTGATGGCGTGTGCGCCAATATTGGCTCGTGCGGCGTATAATTTTGCGCCTCCTGAGTATTTTGCCTTAACACTTTTCGGCCTTTCTATGCTGATTAGTGTAGGGGGAGGATCCGCAATAAAGAACTTAATATCTGGGGCTTTTGGTATTTTGCTGGCGACTGTTGGTACGGACTTACTGACATCAGTTAAACGATTTACGTTTGAAAGCCCTCATCTATATGACGGTATTGGGTTTGTACCTGTAATGATTGGAGTGTTTGGCATTTCAGAGTTGATAGCCCAGGCATCTCGATTAAACGAGAAACGTGAACGCGTCACTATGGATGCAATTAAGCTGCCTTCTAAGGAGGACTATCGCCGAGTTTGGAAAACAATTCTTAGGTCGTCAGGAATTGGTACGTTTATCGGAGTATTACCTGCAGAGGGCGCAACAGTGGCTTCCATGATAGGTTACAACGAAGCAAAACGTTGGTCGAAAAAGCCTGAGGAATTTGGAAAAGGTTCGCCAGAAGGAATAGCAGGCAGCGAAGCTGCGAATAACTCTGCAACCGGTGGAGCGATGGTGCCAACATTAGCGCTCGGAATACCTGGCTCTCCAACCGCTGCTGTCATTTTGGCGGGTTTGTTAGTGCATGGTTTACGTCCCGGTCCCACTATGTTTACCGATCAGGCTGAATTCGCGTACGCAATATTTTGGTCAATGTTGTTTGTGAATTTGTTGTTTTTGTTGGTGGGCCTATATGGCGCCCGAGCTTTTGCTCGTGTCACTCTAATACCTGTTACAGTTTTATGGCCCTGTGTTTTTGTTTTCTCAATTGTTGGTGCATACGCCTTAGATCAGTCCATGTTTGACGTTTGGATTGCCATCGCTGCCGGCATTTTGGGCTATTTCATGCGCATGTATGGCTTTTCGGTCGTTCCACTGGCAATTGGCTTAATTTTGGGGGGTATGCTCGAACAGCGACTAGGGCAGTCTATGGTCATGCTTGATGAAAAATGGTGGCTAATGTTATCGCGGCCAATTTCACTATTTTTCTTTATTTTGACAGCATTAGCATTGTTCGGCCGGCCAGTGTTTCAATTGATAAATCGTACAAAAGCCACAGATAGAGGAGTGTAAATCGTGACGAAGATTAAATCACTACGTACGCGGGTTTGGAATTGGAATGGTCCGACGGTGCCACCACAAGGAAACTTTTGTACGAATGCTTCAGATGCGCTCTGGATGAAAGGCGACGCTATGGCTTCGTTCCGTTTTCATCAGTGGCTTACCGTTGAAGTTATAACCGACGATGGGACAGTTGGTATTGGTAATGCAGCACTTGCGCCGAGCGTGGTTAAGAAAGCAGTTGATGAATGGTATGCTCCTTTGGTTATCGGAGAAGACCCTTTCGATTACGCGTACATTTGGGAAAAAATGTATAGGCGGACACACGCCTGGGGACGCAAAGGTGTGGGCATGACAGCGATCTCTGCGATTGATATTGCGATTTGGGATTTGATGGGCAAATTGGTGAATAAACCGGTTTTCAAGCTTCTTGGTGGAAGAACCAAAGAGAAAATTCCTGTCTATTATTCAAAATTGTATGCGGACGATATCGACGCCATGCAACGAGAGGCGGAAACGGCCCATGCGGAAGGCTACACTGCTTTTAAATCGCGGTTTGGTTATGGACCAAAAGATGGCATGCATGGGATGCGTGAAAATCTCAATAGGGTTGAAGCACTTCGTGAAGTGTTAGGATACGATGTTGATCTTATGCTTGAGAGCTATATGGGTTGGAACCTTGACTATACGAAACGCATGCTACCCAAACTTGCAAAATATGAACCTAGATGGTTGGAGGAGCCAGTAATTGCGGACGATATTGAGGGTTATATAGAGTTAAATGCAATGAATATCGTCCCCATTTCGGGTGGCGAGCACGAATTTAGTATTATTGGATGTAAAGACTTAATTAATCGCAAAGCAGTGAGTGTTTTGCAATATGATACCAACCGGGTTGGTGGCATTACGGCTGCACAAAAAATCAATGCAATAGCTGAGGCTGCACAAATACCTGTCATTCCCCACGCTGGTCAAATGCACAATTATCATTTGACGATGGCAAATGTTAATTGTCCGGTAAGTGAGTATTTCCCAGTGTACGATGTAGAAGTTGGCAATGAGCTCTTTTATTACATTTTTGAGGGTGATGCAGAAGCTGAGCAAGGTTACTTGCAGCTCGACGATAATAAGCCGGGTCTTGGTATTAGCATCACGGACAAATATTTAGAGCACTTTGAGGTGACTGAATGACAACATACTCGGGTATATGGCCAGTAGCACCAACACCTTTCAACCCAGATGGCACTGTCGATTTGGAAGGGATGAAAAGAGTACTTGATTGCCTCATAGATCAAGGTGCCGATGGCATTTGTATTTTGGCAAATTTTTCAGAACAGTTCTTACTCTCAGATGGAGAGCGCGAGTTACTTGCAAAGTTATGTGTCGAGCATATCTCTGGGCGAGTACCTGTGATCGTAACTATCAGCCATTATGCTACGCAAATTGCAGTAGAACGAGCAAAGTATGCAAAGGCTCTTGGGGCTGACATCGTGATGATGATGCCTCCGTACCACGGTGCACTTTTGAAGGGCACACCAGAACAGAGCTTTGAACAATTTGCGGCAGTTGGAAGTGTTGGTATTCCAATAATGGTTCAAGATGCCCCACTTTCGGGTGTTGAACTCTCTGTCGATCTACTTGTTAAAATGGCTCACGAAATAGAGGCCGTTAAGCTGTTTAAAATCGAGTGTCCCCGTGCTGCCGGAAAAATTCGCAAATTAATCGAGCTTGGGGGTAAAGCGATCGAAGCTCCTTTTGATGGCGAGGAAGCAATCACGTTGCTTGCAGATTTAGATGCAGGCGCCACAGGATCGATGACAAGTGGAATGATTGTAGATCAAATTAAACCTGTTATCACGCAGCATCTTGCTGGAAATATTTCAGGCGCTACAGATGCTTATGGTCGGGTCGCAATGGCGATTAATCATGAAAACCGACAATGTGGTTGGCAATCCACAAAAGCGGCAATGGTAAAGGGTGGGGTAATTAAATCCGATTTCTGTCGCCATCCAATTCCACCACTTCATGACGCAATCAAAAACCGCTTATTTGATCTGTTGCATCCACTTGATCCGCTAGTTCTGCGATGGGGTAAGTGATGACAGAGACCCATTGGACAAATGATCTGCGTAAAGTTGTTGAACTGAAACCTAGACAATCGCTTGCATCTGAAGCGGCTGAATATCTACGTGAGTTTATTTTGATTGGCAAATTAGCTCCGGGCATGCCAGTGCGGGAACGAGAATTAGCAGAGGCTTTTGGTATTAGTCGGACACCTCTGAAAGAAGCATTGCGCATTCTAGAGACCGAAGGACTGATCGAGTACGGGCCAACTCGAAGACCCTCTGTTGCTGATCCATCTCTTGACGAGATCAAAGATTGGTTGAGAGTGCAAGGTGCATTGGAGGGGTTGGCGGGAGAACTGGCATGCACCGCTGCTTCTGATGAGCAGATTTGTGAAATTGAAAATATTAATGAACTGATTAGAGAAGCTACTGGTGAAGCGGATCAATTAAAAGCTTTTAAGCTGGATATGAAATTCCATGAGACGATAGTGGCTTCCACCGGGAATGCCTCGTTAAAAGCAACTCATGGCATATATAATGCACGACTTTGGAGGGTCCGGTTTCTCTCATCACAACGTGGAATTAAGCCTGAAGTTACCCTGGAAGAACATTCTGAGATCGTGGCTGCAATTAAACATCGTGATGCCGTAGCCGCTCGTCGTTCACTTAAAAAGCATCTACAGACTGCTGAACTTAACATCGCTGCTAATTTCAAAGGAACCAAAGTATGAAACCCCGATTAGCTTTTGTCCCTGGTGATCCGTCTGGTATTGGCCCTGAATTGATAGCAAAACTAATTCACGCCAACATTGATGATTTGCCTGCCGATATACTTTTGGTTGGTGATAAACATTTATGGGATCAGGGTGCTAAGCAGGCAAATTTGGAACTTAGTTTCAACACAATTACCGAGGGTGAAGTCCCCAGGTTTGAGGGGATTGCTCACTTGGACCTAGATACCATAGATCAAAATGCGGTTAAAATTGCTACTGTAAGTGTTGATAGTGGGCGCAGCTCATTACGATGTTTAGACAAAGCGTTGGATCTATCAAAGGAAAAATTAGTTGACGGTATTCTATTTGCTCCATTCAATAAGGCTGCGATGACTGCAGCAGGATTGAATGCTGAAGATGAGCATAGGTACATTGCACGTTACCTTGATTTCAAAGGCTACCATTCAGAAATCAATGTTTTGGATGAGCTTATGACTACGCGTGTTACTAGTCATATTGGATTGAAAGAGGTTGCCCAGAATATAACAGAGGACGGAATTAAGCGTGCGGTGAATTTGGCGTACGAAACGTTGTGCAAAGCGGGTAATAAAAGGCCACATGTTGCCGTGGCTGCACTCAATCCACATGCCGGTGACAATGGTAAATTTGGGCGAGAAGAAATTGATTTGATTGAACCAGTGATTGAGTCATTCAAGCTCAAACAGATGAACGTGTCTGGGCCTTGGCCATCTGACACAGTTTTTTTGAAGGCGCAACGCGGAGAAGTTGATGCAGTAGTAACCATGTATCACGATCAGGGCCAGATTGCGATCAAGTTGTTAGGGTTTGACAGAGGTGTAACTGTCGCCGGAGGTCTGCCAATCCCGATAGCAACTCCAGCGCACGGTACAGCTTTTGATATCGCTGGAAAGGGCATTGCCAACGCCGGTGCAATCCAAAAAGCATTTGAGCTTCTGATACGCATGGCTACCAATCAAAATCTCAACAACAATGGTCAAGATTCATGACACGCTCAGTATTCACACCTCATGGAAAGCATTTAATCGCGGGCAATTGGGTCCAAGGATCAAAGAGTTTTCAATCAAGTCCAGCTCATGGTGATGCTCACACATTTTCTGTTGGAACGCCTGATTTAGTCGATACTGCAGTTCAGGCTGCGGAAGAAGCATTCTGGAGCTTTGGCTATAGCTCTGCTGAAGAACGTGCGGCTTTCTTAAATGTTATTGCCGATGAGATTGATGCTCGCGGAGCTGAAATAACAGAGATCGGGGCATCGGAAACAGGCTTGCCAGAAGCTCGACTTGAAGGTGAAAGAGGTCGGACAACAGGTCAACTCAGACTATTTGCACAACACATTTTAGAAGGAACATATTTGGATAAGCGGCATGATGTTGCACTGCCAGATCGTGCACCGCTATCGCGTCCAGATATCAAAATGGTGCAACGCCCAATAGGACCTGTTGCAGTGTTTGGGGCTTCTAATTTTCCTCTTGCTTTCTCAACTGCTGGTGGGGATACGGCCGCAGCTTTAGCCGCAGGCTGCCCTGTAATAGTTAAAGGGCATTCAGCGCATCCTGGAACAGGTGAAATTGTTGCTGAAGCGATCCACGCAGCAATTCAAAAATACAGTGTACATGCTGGTGTATTTAGTTTGATCCAAGGTGGTAAGCGTGATGTGGGGACAGCTCTTGTACAGCATCCTTTAATCAATGCAGTTGGCTTTACAGGCTCGTTAAAGGGCGGGCGTGCACTTTTCGACCTCTGCGCTCAACGCGATAACCCAATTCCGTTCTTTGGAGAATTGGGCTCTGTTAATCCAATGTTCATGCTGCCAGACGCTTTGGCTGCGCGCGGCGATGAGCTCGCTTCAGGATGGGCTGCCTCTCTGACAATGGGCGCAGGGCAATTTTGTACCAATCCAGGGATTGCAGTTGTTATCGCTGGAGATGGTGCCTCTCGGTTTATTAACGCAGCGGCAAGTGCATTAGAAAAAACGCCAGCGCAGACAATGCTTACGGATGGTATTGCAGAAGCTTACCGCTCAGGGCGTGATCGCGTGGCCAAATCGGTCGGTGTGCAAGAAGTACTAACTTCTGTTTGTGATATGAGAAATGCAACCCCGTATCTTTACCAAACGACTGGAGACGATTGGCTGAAAAATCATGAACTTGGAGAAGAAGTTTTTGGACCTCTAGGAATGGTTGTAACCGTTCGAGATTTTGAGGAAATGCTCACAATCGCTAAAAGCCTGCAAGGACAATTGACATGCACGATTCATATGGATGTGGGTGATACAGAAAAAGGGCAAAGCCTTATGCCGATTTTAGAGCGTAAAGCAGGCCGTGTTCTTGCAAATGGTTTCCCTACAGGAGTTGAGGTCTGTGATGCGATGGTTCACGGTGGACCATATCCAGCATCTACTAACTTTGGTCACACATCCGTTGGAACATTATCAATTCGACGGTTTTTGCGGCCTGTGAGCTACCAAAATATTCCTGACGCTTTATTGCCTAACGAGTAGCTTTCTACATCAGAGCATTTTGGGAAGGGACTAACTAATCCTCCACACTGCCTTTCCTGATCCAAGCGTAGGTAAAACGCGCAGGGCCTGCGTAAAACTATCGACGAGATCATCATGCTTGCCGTTTGGAAACTGGCGTAGCTGGTGCAGAAGAAGATCCAGACTTCGCTCTCCCTTGAGAAGCCTCACCTGACCTGCGTTGA
>JBMYXZ010000061.1:0-8443 GCA_049608925.1 Alphaproteobacteria bacterium
TTCTTTTTCTGCCGCACGTTCTTCCTTTTCTTTCCAGAATTGTTTTGCTGCTTCTACCATTTCTGGCTTCATGAAATACTCCTCGAAGGGCTTGATAACCTCCAAAAACACAACATAGCAATCCCAAACATCTTTATAGTAATAAAGGTCTTCTCTGGCTTGTGTTAAGCGCTTAGAATAATTTGCACCATTATCGGGCTTTCTGTCTTCCAATTGTGTTACCGCAAGGGTTAGATTGGTGCAGATTGTGGAAACATTTGTTTTTAATTTATCCAGACCTTCCTTCTTTTGGAAGAACCATGGAATTTCGCCTTTCTCGTGATAGACTGGCATGGTTTCAATTTGATAAGTCTCTTGAAAACCTAGAACAAATTCTCTCAATTTTTTACAAGCCCTCTTGTATATCACAGCATTACTCTGAACTTGCTCCACACCTTTGCTACTTAGTTTGGTGTCTTCTTCCGAATCCCGATCCGTAAGTGAGTACGTTTTGCCTGCATCGTATTTCTTCACAAGCTTATGAAGACCCTTGTAGCCATCTAAGAATTCTTTCAGCTCGTTCATTAATATTATCGCTGGCAAGAATGTCTTGTAAATCGCCCCCCAGTATTGTTTGCGCGTGTTCCAGTATTCATACAACTTATCCCTGCCATATTCCTTACGCACTGCAGGATTAATAGGCTTAACAGCATCACATTTTTGCATTGAATCTTGCATCTCCTGGAAGGTTTTGGTTAGTGCTTCCAAGCCCAGTCTGACATGTTCTAAGTGCCCTCTTGCGGTCATGAAAGACTTGTATTCATCCTCTTTTTTCTGCTTTTTCATTGGATTTGTTACTTTTTCCTCCTCAGTGGGCAAGGATTTCATAATAGCTCTAATCTTTTTATGATAGTCTTTAGCCTTTTCTTTCAGCTGTTCGGTTCGCTGACCCATCTCTTTTTCCGGGAATGATATACGCTTGCCATCTTTTTTACGGTGTTCAAACGTAGCTTTCATACTGACAATCTCATCTTCTTCGCTGTCTTCTGACGCATCTCCCGCCTCTTCTTTAATTTTTGAGGCAGCCGCTTTCTTCTTCTTTTTCTTCTTCTTTTTTACCAGACCTGCTGCCTCAATAGCCTTCTTATTTTCAGTGAAAGTTTGCGCAAGCTTGCCAGCTTCCTCGTTAAATTTTCGCGAGAACGCTTCGGCTGCTGTATATGCATCCTTCAGGAATCTGCAGGCCATTACCGTTTTATCCAGCTTGTGTTGAAACTCAATAAGACCTTTTATTGCTCCTAATTTACCGCGATCAGACTGCAAAGCTTTCTGCAATTCAGCTATCAGCGATTGGATGCCTGAAACTTGTTGAACACTATCAGCACCTGCAATTTTACCCCTTACCAGATCCATGGCGACTTGGCGCTCAGCTGCTAATGCTTTTTCAACTTCTTCTTTTTGAATATCACCTGCTAGCAGGTCGTCTAGCGGGCCACGGCTTTGCTCGAGCTTCAGCATTATTCCGTTGCGTTCTTCAATCTGTTGCTCAGCAGCTTGCTTTTTTTCTCCAGGAGACGTTTTTTGCAACGTTCTTAGAATCTTTTGCAATGCCTCTCGATAAGCTTCTGCACGCTTCAGCTTGTATTCGATCATTTCCTTGGGGACCAAGAACGCCGCCCCTTTTTTATACTTTTCAAGCTCCGTCGGTTGCTTTTTACCCTTCTTTTCTTCTTGAACATCCTTCACTCTTTTATAATAAAACAGTGTATATTCTGACTTTTCAGATAGAGAAACTTTTTGCGGCTTGCTGGTCTTTTTCTTCTTCTTTTTTTCTAAAACAGGCGATGCTTTCGGCTCTTCAGCTTCGGGTTCTAGGCCTGCATTCGAGTTGCCGCCGCCTGCTTGTTCAGAGTGTTTCTGCAACTGTTTCAGCATGAGGTCATAATCAACCCCATCACCATCTTTTTCAGTGGCCCACACACAAGTAGATATCAGTAGTAAAGAAAGAAATACAGCTCCCCGAGCAAGATGACACATGACTTTTCCAGTCTTTTTATATTCATCGATAAAAATATGATAGAGCAGATCTACAATAAAGACAATTGGTTGCGGGGGCTGGATTTGAACCAACGACCTTCAGGTTATGAGCCTGACGAGCTACCAGACTGCTCCACCCCGCGACAGAGAAAGCAGAAATACTGCGACAGCAGTGAGTATCTTCTAGCGCATCCTGCCCGAATACGCAAGGGGTTTTGCGAATTATTTTCCACACATACTGCAAGACAGCGCTGCAATAGCAGCCGTTTCAGCCCGTAAAATATTCTGCCCCAGACTGACTTGTTGAACAAAATCATAAGCTTGCACTAACTGAACTTCCTGGCGGGTAAAACCGCCTTCCGGACCGATTAAAATTGCAGTGGGCCCTGATGAATGCTGGATATGGCCTGCATCCGCACGTTCTGCACAAAACAACAACTTGCGATTTGAATCCCAGCGGGACAAAACTTTATCCAAGCTTTCAAGAGGCTGGATTGTTGGCAGGGTTAGCCGCTCGGATTGCTCTGCTGCTTCAATAGTAATTTTCTGCATACGTTGAAGATTCACCCGCCCCACATTTGTTCTAGCGCATTTAATGGGCAATAATGCAGATACTCCCAGCTCGGTCGCTTTTTCCACCAGAAAGTCCTGGCGTGCTTGCTTTAAAGGAGAAAACAACAACCACACATCGGCTTCTTGGCGTTGGGGACGCGTTTGTTTCTCGGGCTTCACAATACCTGCTTTTTTCGACAATGTTGTGATTTCAGCTAGCCATTCACCATCTTTGCCGTTAAACAACTGCACACTATCGCCTTCTGCCTTGCGCATAACATGGAATAGGTAATGAATCTGATCGGGGGAAAGCGGTACGTCCCTGCCCTGCTCCAGATCTTCTTCAACAAACAATCTGATCATATGATCCTTGCAAACCGTTGGTATAATTGGCACCATGGTGCCATGAATATACGCGCAGAGACAATACCCTATATCAAACTGATGCGACTGGACAAACCTGCTGGCTGGTGGCTGTTGCTGCACCCCTGCTTGTGGAGCCTGACGCTTGCAAGTCAGGGCATTCCGGACATCAAGCTGGTCATTCTGTTTACCCTAGGAGCAATCATCATGCGCAGCGCCGGATGCGTGATCAATGATATGACTGACAAGGACCTAGATGCACATGTCAGCCGCACTGCTGTGCGCCCGCTTGCCTCTGGGCAGCTGACACCTTTTCAAGCACTGTCATGCCTGGGGCTACTTCTGACGATGGCTTTGATAATCGCGCTGCAGCTGAATACACTTTGCTTGATATTAAGCTTTGCTGTTCTACCGCTGGTCGTGACCTACCCTTGGATGAAGCGCCTGACCTATTGGCCACAAGCCTTTCTGGGCTTGACCTTTAATTGGGGCGCCATTATGGGCTGGGCTGCCGTTATGGGAGAAATTTCTCTACCAGCAATTATTCTGTATATCTTCGGCATCGCTTGGACACTGCACTACGATACAATATACGCCTATCAAGACCGTGATGACGACATGTTGATCGGTGTGAAATCTAGCGCTGTTAAGCTAGGCGATAAACCAGTCGGGTTTTTATGGGGATGTTTTGCGGTGATGATGATTTGCTTGCTAGCATTAGGGCAACTGCAGCAGGCCACTTTTGTGTATTATGGCTTGATAGTGCTGCCCGCAGTGCATCTGGTGTGGCAGATTATGACCTTGGATATAAAAGACACGCAAAGGTGTCATATGCTGTTTAAATCGAACATTAATTTTGGCTGGCTGCTGTTATTCGCGCTGGTCCTCAACCATTTGCATACTTTCAGGATATAACAAAGCTTGCGCCAGAAGAAACGCTGGTATTCCCCAGATTATACCCCAGGGATCATCGTAAAAAGATGAACGAAGGATGCCAAAAACTCCGGTAGAGAACAGGGCGCAGCCAGAGACATTTTTGGCTACATTTTTTACCTGCTCTAGACCATTAGATATATCCACCAGATCCAGGCACATATTTTTTCTGGGAGGTGTAATTCTTTGATCATCCCCTCCGCCCGCTAGGGCACCAGAAGAACATAGGCCAATCACAGCCAAAAACATCAGAAATTTCGCCATAAATCACCATTTTTTGTTCCTCTGGTTTACTATTGCCCAAGCGGGAATAGATGTCAATTACCTGCGTCGCACCACAAGGAATCCGATGGTTCCCAGCATTAGCCCAATGGGGATTAAGGACAGCGCCGCAACAAAGGTCTCGCCGGCATATACTGGATAGCCATTACGCATCGTCCCTTGCCATAAAGAGGACATAACCGCACCAATGGACCCATGAAACACATAGCCAAAGATCATAATGATCATATTGGCACAGGCAACAGTTAGGCTGACGACTTCTTCTTTCACATATGTGCTAGCCTTGTATATCGCGGGAATTTGATAGGCACAGGCAATGCCGATGATAACCATACCAGAGGTCATCATCCACTGACTCATTAGCCCTGATAGCAGTAGTACAAATCCAACCGTCATTACTAAGCCTGCCCCGATGATGACTCGGAAGTGCGCTTGGGTTTTGTCTGCGATCCAGCTTAAGATGGTCGCGCCAAAGCACATACCAAAAAAGATCATCGACGGAATGGTTGCGCTGATGGCATCGGAATAGCCGTAATATGCTTTTAAGAATTCTGTCCCCCAAACATCGGCAAAACCTTCCAGGGGCCCAACCATTAACCCAGCACACAAACAGATGATGACCACCGAGCGATTACCCAGTACCGATTTAATATCCTGCCAGACGTTTGAGTCAGCCGAGGCCGATGGCTGAATAGATGGAATCAGTATCAGCATTCCAGCTGCCATGATTAAGCCTGCCAGGCAAATAATGGTCAAGACTTGTTCCCAGCCGAACGTCGCCATTAAATAGTTTACTGGTTGGCCGCCATAAATAGCACCAATCAAGCCTATGGTTACCGACAGCCCCAACATGCTGGTAAAGCGTTCTTCGGGAAAGCCCATGCGGATGACCTTGAAGACCCCCAGGATTGCGCCAGAAGATCCCATACCCACCATGAATCTGCCAATTAACGGGTAATACCAAATATCGGTATATAGCAATGGCAATACGCCGCAAATGGTCAGCACGGCGCTGGCTGCCATAATCATGCGTGGCCCCACGCGATCAAGCAATAAGCCAATGGGAATATGCATCAGAGCATACCCCAAGTAATACAGGCCGGACATCTGGCCAAATACTTTGGCATCCATAGAAAATTTTTGCATAATGTCCGGCATCATAATGTTCGGCAAAACGCGCAGCACATACTGATATGCATAAAATGATGATGCCAAAAACCACACGATCCAAGCACGTGTACGCGACGAATCAACAGTCATAAAAGAATTCCTCTATCTTAAAGTTGGAAATGGTAAATATCAGGTTCTATGGGTACGGGGGATCATTGGCAGCAGGAGCTGCCCAGCAGGTTCAGTAGTAGAGTGCGCGCAAATGCATTCATGTTCATAACGTAAAAAGCTTATCGCTGATTTTGCCAATTGTCAACGAATGAACAAGCTTCAATCCCCCTTGCTGATGTGTTAGGATCGCTTCATAAAATAAAGGAAGGAAAAGGGTTTGGAGCCGCAACAGCTTGATTTTTCTGGTCAATTTTCCAAAGCGCTCGAGGCTATGGAAGATGGTGACAAGCACATTTTCTTAACAGGAAATGCCGGCACGGGAAAATCGACCCTTCTGAACCATTTTCGTAAGACCACAAAGAAGAACATCGCCGTGCTGGCGCCAACCGGTGTCGCGGCCGTGAACGTCAAGGGACAGACGATTCATTCCTTTTTTAAGTTCCGCCCAGATATTACGCCAGATACGGTCAGGCGTATACGTCGTGGCTCTGGTCAAACGGAATCTATCTATCGCAAGCTTGATGCAATTATCATCGACGAAGTCTCGATGGTGCGCGCAGACTTGATGGATTGCATTGATAAGTTTCTGCGCTTAAATGCCAAGAACCGCTTTCGCCCTTTTGGCGGCATACGCATGATTTTCGTTGGTGATCTGTATCAGCTACCACCTGTCGTCACGCGCAATGAAGAAGAAGTCTTCAAAGCGCGGTATAAGTCGCCTTACTTTTTCTCGAGCCATATTCTGCAGGAAATCAGCCTGGAACATATCGAGCTGGATAAAATCTATCGCCAGAGCAATACTGATTTCGTAAGCTTGTTGAACAATATTCGCAATGACACCGTCACAAGCGATCAACTGGAGGTATTGAACAAGCGGGTCTTGCCAATCCCAGAGGACTCCGGCGATGACGCGTTTTATGTACACCTGACAACGACCAACCGCGCTGCAAAGCAAGTTAATGATCATCACCTAGATAAACTGATGACGCCTGAACATACTTTTGAAGGCAATCGCCGCGGTAAATTTGAACAAAGCTATCTCCCCGTAGCGGATAGTCTGCGCGTCAAGACAGGCGCCCAAGTCATGCTAGCTAACAATGACCCGGAAGGACGCTGGATTAATGGCACCATGGGCAAGGTGCAACGCATTATTCAGCATGGCAATGATGATGTCGTGGTCGTAAAACTGGAATCCGGAAAGACCGTAGATGTGATGCGTCACAAATGGGATATCTTTAAATTCGTGCTGGAAGACGAAAACGTCACCTCTGAATCTGTTGGATCATATTCTCAGTACCCCTTGATTCTGGCGTGGGCCATCACGATTCATAAAAGCCAAGGTAAAACCTTTGAGCAAGCCGTTATTGACTTCTCAACAGGCACTTTTTCTGCCGGGCAAGCCTATGTAGCGCTTAGCCGCTGCACCAGTTTAGAGGGCATAACTTTAAAGCGCCCGCTGGTGCGGGAAGATATATGGATTGAGCCGTCAATTTTGGCTTTTACATCGCAGATGAAAACCCAAGAGATTTCCAAGCAGCTTCATGACTTGATGCATCAAGGAAAAGACATCGAAATTGACTATATCAAAGCTGATGACAGCACCTGCACACTGATTTTGAAGCCGAAATCAATCGAAATGCTGAAACATAATGACACCCCTTATCAAGGGCTACGCGCCTTCAGCGAGCACTTAAATGCCGAGAAGGTCTTTCGTCTGGATAAGATCACCAGCTGGAAAGAAGCCGTATAAGAAAAAGCGCCGGAAGTTGCCCTCCCAGCGCTTTTCAATCATTCTAAAAGCAATCGTTACTTATGCAACTTTTACTTTACGACGTGTAGCTGTAATTTCTTTCTGACGAATCGCTGTGATTCTTAGCAGGTCAGACTCGTAACTTGCTGAGATTGAGCTTGCATCAACAGAAAGAGGTAGAGGAATGATGAAAGATGGAACTTCCATGTTTTGTGCGCTGCGTGCGATTCCAGCAGTTATCTGGACACGGATTTCGCTACCTATCACAACAACGTCGATGCTCTGACGATCAATACCAGAAATTGCCAGCTCGATTACAATGTTATCACCTGAATCTGTGTAACGGATCATGCTGCCAGCCATTGACTGCGCCAAAACAGGAGACTGCATTAGTGTAGACGCTACACCCTGATTTAATCCACCACCAAACAGGCTTGATAGGCCAGAAAGGAATGGGTTTGCACCAAAAGAACCATGTCCTGAAACAATGTTGTTAGGGAATGTCAAACCTGGCACCCACTGACCGTTGATTCCAGAAGTAACTGTAGGATTCAATCCACCTGTATATGATGCTGAAGCTGTTGGTATTGAACCAGCAGAAGCAACAGAACCGATAGAAGCAGGGTTGATACCGGCTGTTGTGTTGTACCCTGCATATCCAGGAACAGTGCCGCCAAAGCCTGAAAATGCTGGACCAAATGTTTGACCAAGACCTGAAAGAACACCATTGCCACCTAGAAGTGATGGTGAAATTCCGCCATATACACCTGATGTACCCATTGATGAATACGGGCTTGTTCCAAAAATTGAGCTACCATAGCCAGGGAACCCACCTAAGCCAAAACTGCCAGCAAATGGAGTGCCGGTAAATCCTGCAAGCCCACCATGATATGGGCACGTGGTTCCAGAAACAGGGGCACCAAAGCCATTCCATGCAGAAGATGACCAAGGTGAAGTCATAGTTGTTGTGTCAAATACGTTTGGAAAACTTGTAAACATTTTTATCTCCGTGAATTCGAAAAAGCCCAAGCATTGCATGGGCACCATTGTGGTTCAGTGAAGGATGATAAAACAAAATGATTAACAAATAGTATTCACATAGAATAAATATTTATTTTTAATTTTAGATAAACCCACACATTAATTAACCAATTTTTTTTCACTTCGTTACTTAAGAAAAAAACCTTTCCTCTACAATCATAATATAGGTTTGTATATTTAAATTGGAGCATATGATGTCATACATTGTAACTTTGGAAGATCTGT
>JBMYXZ010000062.1:0-8441 GCA_049608925.1 Alphaproteobacteria bacterium
GACACTGAAAAAAAGAAAAAATGGATTCCGCGGTCAAGCCGTGGAAAGTCGGAGTGTGAGGTAGAAGAGGGGGGATACCTAGACAGCAAGGTTTTCACCTATGCCCAATTCATCCCGGACAGTTATGGCTGAAGCTTGGGGAATATAGACCCCCCAAGTTATTAAGCAACCAGTAGGACAGATTCCTGCAACACCAGCTCGGCCTGTAGGCTGTTAAGTGTGGCCCCTTTGATTTCGACTTCTGCCATTTGACCAATCAGACGCTGCGAGCCTTGTACATATACAGACTGCATAAATGGGCTGCGGCCCACAATTTGGCCTTCATGACGGCCGGGCTTTTCAAACAACACATCCATCTTGCGGCCAATCATCGATTTGTTGAAGGCAACTTGTTGCGATTGCAGCAGTTCCTGCAGGCGGGCAAGGCGGTCTGTTTTAACAGCATCTTCCACTTGCTCGACTAATGCGGCAGCCGGCGTACCTGGGCGTGGACTATATTTGAAAGAATAGCACTGACCATATTCAACAGCTCGCACCAGATCCATAGTAGCTTGAAAGTCTTCTTCTGTTTCGCCAGGATAGCCAACGATAAAGTCAGAAGAAAAGCCCATGTCCGGGCGCGCTGCGCGAAACTGTTCGATGATCTTCAGATATTCTTCCGACGTATGCTTGCGATTCATCGCTTTCAAAATACGATCGCTTCCAGATTGTACTGGCAAATGCAGGTAGGGCATGACTTCTGGAATGTCACGGTGCGCTGCAATCAGGGCGTCATCCACATCACGTGGATGTGATGTTGTATAGCGCAAGCGTTTTATCTCTGGTATGCCAGCGAGATGTTCAAGCAGTTGGCCAAGTCCATATTCACCTGATCCATTCGGAGCTTCACCGTGATAGGCATTGACGTTTTGTCCCAACAGCGTGATTTCCATCACACCATTGTCGACTAAGCGTTTTGCCTCCTCAGCGATGGTATCGACTGATCGAGAGTATTCTGCGCCGCGTGTGTAGGGTACACAACAAAAGTGACAGAACTTATCGCAGCCTTCTTGAATCGTCAAAAATGCAGCGGCTCCGCCGTCACTGTTGGCGTTTGCAGGTAGAGAATCAAACTTATCTTCTGCCGGGAATTCAACATCCAAAATACCCAGGCCTGGAGCTTTTGGTTGGTCTTTTTGTTCAGACACACGCGTTGCTTGCGCAATCATTTCAGGCAAGCGGTGGTATGTTTGCGGTCCAAAGACCATATCGACATAGGGCGCGCGCTCAAGGATTTCATCACCTTCAGCTTGCGCCACACAACCAGCGACAGCAATGATCATATTGCCATCGCGGGCTTCTTTAAAGCGCTTAAGTGTGCCCAGCTCGGAATATACTTTATCTGTCGCTTTCTCGCGGATATGGCAGGTATTCAAGATAACCATGTCAGCGTTTTCCGCTGATTCCGATGTCTCGTATCCCAATGGTTGCAGAAGCTCTGCCATACGTTGGGAGTCATAGACATTCATCTGACACCCGTAGGTCTTTATATATAATTTCTTTGTCATGGGTTTAAATTGCAACCGCAATGTCAGGGGCGTCAACCGCTTTCATACCAACGGTATGATAGCCACAGTCAACATGGTGCACTTCACCGCTGACGCCAGAGGCTAGGTCAGACAGCAGATACAGGCCTGCGTTTCCAACATCTTCCAGGGTCACATTGCGCTTAAGCGGCGCGTTGTACTGGTTCCACTTTAGAATGTAACGGAAATCTCCAATTCCCGAGGCCGACAGTGTACGGGCAGGTCCTGCTGAGATTGCATTCACTCGGATATTATCGCGTCCAAGGTCAACCGCCATGTACCGCACGCTAGCCTCAAGGGCGGCTTTTGCAACACCCATTACGTTGTAATGTGGCATAACTTTTTCCGCACCATAATAGGTTAGGGTGATCATGCTGCCACCCTCGGTCATCAGATCAGCTGCGCGCTTTGCCACCGCGGTAAAGGAATAGCAGGAGATGTCCAAAGCGTTCTTGAAGTTATCGCGAGAGGTGTCTACATAGCGACCTTTCAGCTCGTCCTTATCGGAAAAGGCAATCGCGTGTACAAGAAAATCAATTTTCCCCCAACGCTTTTCAATTTCTGCAAACACAGCATCAATGCTGGCATCATCAGATACATCGCAAGGCAAAATTACATCTGAACCCAGAGATTCCGCCAGAGGCTTTACACGTTTGTGAAGTGCTTCACCAAGATAGGTAAATGCCAATTCGGCACCGCTTGCGTGCAATGATTGGGCAATTCCCCAAGCAAGGGACTTATCATTGGCAACGCCCATGATTATTCCGCGTTTGCCAGCCATAATGGAATTTGTGTCAGTCATTGATTTTTCCTGCATTTGAACATTAATTACCCAGCATTCTTATCATTTTAAGCCAGGAAATACCAATATTTTTTATGAGAGAGGTAAAAGGCTCACTCAAACCGTTCGATAGCGATACGATAACTCGTACTTCTTCCGCCGCCTGGATTCTGAGCTAATATACCGCGAGCTTTTAAGTCTTGAATATCTCGCAATGCTGTATCCGTAGAACATTTCGCAAGTTTGGCGTATTTTGAGGTGTTCATAAAGCCCTTAAAAGTACTCTCTAGCATGCGATTAATAACTAATTTTTGCCTTTCATTTACAGGGCTTTGGTTCAGATAATCCCAAAGCTTTGTTTTTAATAGAATATTTGCCAGTATGTTTTCTGAATTTGTGATTGCTCTTTCCAGGCAATTTAAAAACCATTGTAAGAACGGTGTGATGTCAAGGCTGCTTCTTTGTTGTGTTTCAAGAATTTGATAGTACCGTTTGCGTTCGGCTTCTATTTGAGTCGACAAGCTATAGTACCTCTCAGATATTCCATCTGCTTTGGTCAGTAGCATATCGGCAATTGCTCTGCCAATGCGTCCATTGCCATCATCAAACGGATGAATTGTTACAAACCACAGATGTCCTATCCCAGCCTTCAATACAGGGTCGATGCTTATCGAACTTTCAAACCATGAGATAAATTTATGCATCTCCCTATCAACGTCGGCTGCTTTTGGGGCTTGATAGTGGACTGTCTCACGTCCGACAGGGCCAGATATAACCTGCATTGGGCCACTGATGTCTGTTCGCCATCCAGCAACTGTTATCTTATGCATGCCGCTGCGGCCAGTTGGGAAAAGCGCCGCATGCCAATCATATAATCTTTCTTTCGTCAGGGGTTTTTGAAAGCCTTGGGTTGCATCTATCATTATCTCGACTATGCCATCAACATCCCGCCCAGAGTCTTTCAGGTCTGGGATATCCATGCCCAGTTGCCTGGCAATTGAGGATCTGACCTCTTCTGAATTTAAGTTTTCCCCTTCAATTGCAGATGTGTTAACCACATCATTAGTCAGAATATTAAGGCTGGCTTCTTGTCTCAGCTCAAACCCTAATGACTCCATTTTGCCAATAAGGCGTCCTTGCTTATGGCGAACCTCAGCAAGTTTAATTGCAAGCAGGTCAGAGTCCCACGTAAAATTAGGCCAATTTTTGTTTTCGTATATCCACATGATATTCACCGCACATTATGCGGTAATTATATCGCCTATTCGCCGCATGTGCAACCTTAATCACCGCAAATTGTGCGGTGATTAAGGTGACTATTCACCGCACAACAAAGATTAAACTACCCTGCGCCATTATCTCGTAAATGCAGAGCTTCACGATAGATGACATATAAACCGCCGGTGACAATCAGGCCGGCACCTATTAGAAGGTTCATATCTGGTACGTCTCCAAAGATGAAATATCCATAGGCAATGCTCCACAGCAAGCCTGAATATATGAACGGTGCAACTGTTCTGGCGGGGGCGTTTTTGTATCCTTGCGCCATGAAAAACTGTCCGAATCCCGCGCCAAGGCCTAAGATTGCCAGCTTCAATCCATCAACTAAAGTTGGAGTGGTCCAAGTCCAGGGCAACATAGCGCCAGATATGACAGTGCAGATCAGCACGTAATACATAACGACGGCCGAGCTGTTGTCTGTGCGGGTTAATATCCGTGCATTAAGCATGAAGAAGGCGTCTCCTATCGCAAAGCCTAGGGCATATAAGGCGCCTGCATTGAAAAAATCTCCGGTAGGTCGGAACATAATGACCACGCCGATAAACCCGATGATAATAGCGCTCCAGCGATGGATGCCGATGAATTCTGATAATATCCAGGCTGACATAATGGTCAGTATGAACGAGGCAGAATAATGAATGGTGACGGCTTCGGCCAGCGGCATGTCTCTAAGAGAGGCAAAGAGGCAATATAAAGCTACAACTCCAGAGAGCCCAACGATAATGTGGCGCGGTAGCTGTGGTGTCTTCATAGCTTTTAAGCCACCTTCGCGCATCAGCATTAACCCTGCAGGGATTATCGCAAAGACATTCCGGAAAAATATCACCTGGATGATGCTATAGTCGGCCATAGCGCCCTTGGCAATGACATTGACGGTGGAAAAAACAAAAATGGCAGCTATTACGTAGCCGATACCCAGAAAGTTATTGTCAGTTATTGTCATTGCAGAGTCCTTATCGTCTTTAGCACTTTATATACACCATCTTCGCGTTGCATCAAGGCAATTGATGGTGGGGTGAAGGTGATTGAGTGATCACATTTTTCCATAAAGGCCTGTTTCAGCTCTTCGCACTGCTGATCATTGGCCTTGTTCTTTAGAGATTGAATTTTAATATGTGGAATATACACGGGATAGGTTCTGTCAAAGCCATAGTGGCTGCTTGATTCAAGATCTTCTCTGGTTAGAAGGTGAATATCTTGCAGCGGCGCGTCAGGTGTAACGCTAAGGCAGAAGATATTATTCTTCTTGCCTAAGAACACGGCGCCGCTAACTGTCAGCTGTGGGATTTTGATATTGTCTGCATTGGGAAAGTTTGCAAAGATTTCCTCGAAATCATCTTCAGGTATGGCCCCCATGTACCCAATTGTAATGTGTAGATTTTCCGCAGTAGATTGCCGGAATAAGCCTTCTGTATCAGGTATTTGATACGCCTCGATCATCCTGCGCTGGGTGTCAGGATCAATGGTGAAGGCTAAGAACATGCGCTTTATTCCCCGCCTTTCAGGATACTAGCCTTGCGGCGTTGCCAATCGCGCTCTTTAATGGTCTCGCGCTTATCGACTTTCTTCTTACCCGTTGCGATACCCAGTTCCATTTTTGCAATGCCGCGTTTGTTAAAGTATATCGAGATAGGGACCAGGGTGATACCTTTCTGCGCCACGCTGCCCAGCAGCTTATTCAGCTCGCGCTTGCGAACCAGTATTTTTCGCATCCGCTTTGGATAGTGATTTGAAATGTTGCCATGAGAATATTCTGGGATATTGGCGTTGATCAAAAACAGTTCGCCATCCTTCTCGCCTGCATAAGCTTCTTTAATGCTGCCTTGGCCTGTGCGTAGAGACTTCACTTCTGTTCCCGTTAAAACCAGGCCGACCTCGAGTGTATCGCTAATCAAGTAGTCATAGCGAGCCCGGCGGTTTTGACAGACGATGTGTTTATCTCCTACTTGTTTAGTCATAATACTCCGGCAGTTTTCATAGCCTGCTGCACACGCTGTTGCGTATTGTCATTGACAGTGCTTAACGGTGTGCGCAGTTCATTTTGACATTTTCCTAACAGAGAAACCGCATACTTAATCGGCATTGGGTTTGTCTCTAGGAACATTGCTTGGTTCAGCGGGAATAACGCATCACGAGCTGCGTTGAATGCTTTCATATCGCCACGCAACCATGCTTCGTTTAGATCTGAACACAGACGTGGCGCAACATTGGCCAGAACCGAGATGCATCCTTGTCCGCCTTGTGCCAAATAAGCCGCACAAGTGGGATCCTCACCAGAAATTACGGCAAAATCAGGATCTGTGACAGCGCGAATTTGTTGCACGCGCGGCATATCGGTGGACGAGTCCTTAATGCCTGCAATATTTTTAAGCTTTGACAAGCGGCCTACAGTCTCGACCGCAATTTCAATCGAGGCACGTCCCGGGTTGTTGTACACCAAGATAGGAATGTCGACGGCATCATTTACGCGCTTATAATAGTCGTACAAACCTTCTTGGGTTGGCTTTACATATGGTGGCGTTACAATAAGGACGCCATCGGCGCCTTTATCCTTGGCAAATTGGGCGCGGCGGATTGTCTCGCCTGGCTCAATCGCAGCGGCGCCAGGTATAATCTTTACGCGACCTGCTGCTGTGTTGATACACATTTCAATGACGCGTTGTTGCTCTTCCCAGGACAGCAACAGGCTTTCTCCTGTGGATCCACAGGGGATAATTCCTTTAGTGCCTTCGGCAATGTGCCATTCGACTAAATCAGCAATTGCGGCTTCGTCAACCTGTCCGTTTTGAAACGGCGTGATTAAAGCAACCATAGAGCCATGAAACATATTGTTCTCCAGTATCAATATCGATATGCTTGTTAAAATAACCGAAACTATAACAAAAGAGCAAGCATCCATGACCTTTCTAGCCCTGTTTTTTGCCACAATTACCCCAATTTTCGCAGGATGTGAGCAATCAGCAGAGCATATTCGGGAAAAAAACTGGCACG
Organism: Alphaproteobacteria bacterium; assembly: GCA_049608925.1. Taxonomy (GTDB): domain Bacteria; phylum Pseudomonadota; class Alphaproteobacteria; order JAGOMX01; family JAGOMX01; genus JBMYXZ01. The sequence continues at coordinate 6,619 of JBMYXZ010000062.1, forward strand.
AAGCCTATGTGGAGGCTGACAAGCAGGCTTGTCCGGAACAAGCTTTATTCGCTCAATGGATGCATCTGCGCAAGCACCCGAAAAAGCACACCTTTGCAGAATATGTATCCTTTATGCGGGCGCATCCAAAGTGGCCATGGCAGCAAGAGCTGCGCCGCAATGCTGAAAAAATGCTGACGGACGAAGATGACCTGAGTCTGATAAAAGCTTGGTTTGATAAGACAGCTCCCAGGACATATAACGGCTATCGGTACTATATAAAGTCGCATAACACGCGCCCTAAAGAGGTAATCCGCACAGCTTGGATTCGTATGGACTTGGGTGAACAGCAGGAAAAAGACTTTTTCAAAGACTATGGTCGAGATTTACGGGCGCAAGATCATCGCAAACGCTTTGAGCGCTTGATGCGAGACCGTAAGACGGGACAGGCAAAACGGATGATTGCGCGCTTAAACAAGCAAGACCTGGCAAAGTTGCGGATCCGTGCTGTAGAAGGGGACATCGAGGCTGGGCCGGATATTAAACGCCTGGCGAGGCGCTGGCAAACTCTGGCCACACAACGAGATTTCTTGCGTTGGTTTAAAAAGCATGATGATCTTCAAGGGGCCGAGATGCTGCTGTCGCGTGTGCCGGTGAAATCCACTAAATCTGCTGAATGGTGGAAGATTCGGAACTTCTTTGCTCGAGAGGCCTTTAATCAAGGGAACTATCAGCTTGCCTATAAAGTGATGAATCAGCACCCGTTTAAGAAGGGGGCGAACTTTGCAGAGGCTGAATTCTTTCTAGGGTGGTTGTCTTTAAAATATCGGGATCAGCCCAAAACAGCTTTGAAGCATTTTGAAAATTTGCGCGCTGGGGTGCGCTTGCCCGCAAGCCAAGCCAAAGCGAATTATTGGTTGGCTAGGACGTATGATGTACTGGGTGATCAGATCTCCAGCAAAAAACATTACTTGGCAGGGGCGGCAGACACCACAACATATTATGGGCAATTATGCTCTAAGCAGGTTCATGGAGATGTCAAGATCGCTTTGAAGCCAGACCAGGCCGTCGATACATCTGCTTATGATAAGAAAGAGTTCGTGCAGGTGGCTCGGATGCTGGCTGATATAGGTGCAGCACGAGAAGCATTGCCATTTCTGTATATACTGGTTGGACGAACACGAAACTACGACCAGGCGATGCAAGTGCTGCAAGTGATTCGCCAAGTGCTGCCGGGCTATACGGCCTTTGCGACTCGCGACTTGGTGAATATTGGCACTTTCCCATATGAATGGGCGTATCCGGTGATAGCCAAAGGTCAGAAGATCCATGGTGTAGATGCGAATCTTGTCCATGCTATTATTCGGCAAGAAAGCGGTTTTGACGCCCAAGCTGTCAGTCATGCAGGCGCGCATGGTTTGATGCAGTTGATGCCAGGGACAGCGCAAAAATTCTGTGAAAAAGCTGGCGAGGGCTATGATAAACAGCGCCTGTTGGACGATACAGACTATAATATAAAGATAGGCTGTGTCTTTATGCAGGAAATGTTGGATGAATTTGCTGGCAGCCCCTTGCCAACGATAGCCAGCTATAATGCAGGGCATGTGCCGGCTCATCGCTGGGTTGAAAAGTATGGTGACCCGCAGGATGGCTCAATTGCCGAAGTCGATTGGATCGAAGGCCTGCCGTATTATGAAACCAGAGGCTACTTGCAGCTGGTTTTGGCGAATCTTGGAGTGTATAAGGCGATGACGGAATCAGGTGTGATTTAATAAGGGGGCGTCTTGGCTGTTTCAGACCTTTCTACACGCAGACCCGCAGATCCGACTTTCCGCGGCTTGACC
>JBMYXZ010000063.1:0-8430 GCA_049608925.1 Alphaproteobacteria bacterium
TAAGGGAAGGCGATATCCGTAAAGTAACTAAATATGATATTGAAAAGCTACAAGTCAGGCTTCACTGTGATTTAGCTCGTTTTTCAAGTTCCAAGTTACGTGTAAAAGATTATTTTTCTGATGATGGTGATACCAGTAAATTGGCAGAAGTAGATAGTCGTTTAAGAATGCTTCTTCATCCTCATATGCTTAGCTTACTAAATAGTTTTTCAATGAATTACACGTCTACAAAGTCAAGCGTCCCTGCACTACCTAATGTAATCAGACATTCAGCAGGGTTGAAAATGGAAGATTTACAATCGCAAGAGCCCCCCCTTGTTAGAGCAATTAAGACAGGGAATCCCCTCTTAATCCTTCGTGCTTATATGAATGGTTTCCAAGATATCGATATGATTTATATTGAAGACGAGGGTTTGAGAGAGGCTAATGTAAAAAATAATTTAGTAATTAGTAAAATAGTTAAGCTTAAAGAAATATTTGGAGAAAAAGCAGATGATATTTTAAAGGCAACGACCTGCTTAATTAATAGCAATTTTACTGAATATTATGTCTCTGAGATTCTTAAAGCTGTTGGTGAGTTGGGTGACAATGCAGGTCCTGTAATGAAGGAATTAAAGGACTTAATTAAGAAAGATATGAAAGAATGGGAAATTATTCGCATTCTTAAAGCTGTTAAGGATTTGGGTACCAATGCAGGTACTGTAATTGAGACATCAAAGCTCTTAATTAAGGAAGATATGAATGATGGGGTCGGTATTGCAAATATTCTTAAAGCTGTTAAGGATTTGGGTACCAATGCAGAATCTATAATTGAGACATCAAAGCTCTTAATTAAGGAAGATATGAATGATGGGGACGATATTGCAATAATTCTTAAAGCTGTTAAGGATTTGGGCGAAAATCGAGATTCAGTTATTAAAAAATTAAAGCCCTTAATAAAAGAAAACATGAGAGGGTGTGGTGTCGCTAAAATCCTCACACAAGTGAAAGCTTTAGGTAACAATGCAGAATCAGTAATTAAGACATCAAGCCGCTTAATAAAAGAAAACATGAGTGGGTATGGTGTCGCTGAAATCCTCGAACAAGTGAAAGCTTTAGGTGCCAATGCAGATCGTGTAATTAAGGAATCAAAGCCCTTAATTAAGAAAGACATGAGTGGGCATGGTGTCGCTGAAATCCTCAAACAAGTGAAAGCTTTGGATGACAATGCAGATCGTGTAATTAAGGAATCAAAGCCCTTAATTAAGAAAGACATGAATTGGCAAGTTATTATAAGAATTCTTAATGCTGTTCGTGGTTTGGGTCAAAATGCAGATCGTGTAATTAAGGAATCAAAGCCCTTAATTAAGAAAGATATGAATTGGATAGATATTATAAAAATTCTTAATGCTGTCAATGCTTTGGATAAAAATGCTGGGGCTGTGATTAGAAGCTTAGAGCCAAAAATAAAAAATATGAGTACTGCAAACGAAATTGTTAAGGTTTTAAAAGAGGCTAAAAAAGCGCTAGAAAACAATAAAATAATATTAAAAAGAGATTGCCCTACTCCCAATTCCACTAAACAGAGCGCATTAAAAAGGGCCAAGAAGTCTTCAGAAGGTGATAAAAATGAAGATGATTCTTATCACACCTTATCCCTGGGAGGCACAAAAAGAATACTTATGACGAATAAATCCAATGAAGAGGGTGTATTAAAAAGGGCCAAAAATAATGAAGCAAGCAATCGAAAGAATCGTGGTGATTCAAATAGCAACTTTTAATTTAGGGGCTGCCCCAGATAACATATAAATAAGTTATAAAGGCATCATAAGAAAGAATTGACTAAGCTGGTATAAGAAAAAGAAATTGATAGAACGTTTGTATCTGGGACTAAACATATATAGTTTATGCCTGATTTTCCGAGTCTTGAGTATTGGTGGACTCCGGGCTATCTTATACCGCCTGCATTTCCCACAATTCTTTATATCTGCTGCCATGCTTTGCCAATAGCTGGTCGTGGGTTCCTTGCTCTTGGATTTTACCCTTGTCCAGCACGATTACCCGATCCATATCTTTCAGCGTCGACAATCTATGGGCGATGGCAATAACCGTCTTGTTATCATCGCCTATCAATGTATGAAGGCTTTGTTGAATAAGGTTTTCCGTCTCGCTATCTAGGGCAGATGTAGCCTCGTCCAATATCAGTATGGGCGCGTCCTTTAATATAGCGCGCGCAATAGCCACACGTTGGCGCTGTCCTCCTGACAGCTTAACACCGCGCTCGCCTACATGCGTGTTGTACCCATCCGGCAACGTTTCAACATAATCATGTATGTAAGCTTTTTTACAGGCCTCGATTACATCCTCATCAGTTGCATCCTGACGCCCAAAACGGACGTTTTCCATCAACGTGCGGTGGAATAAGATCGTGTCTTGAGGGATCACTGCTATAGCGTCTCGCAAGGAATCTTGAGTAACATTCGCTATGTCTTGACCGTCCACCAAAATTTGTCCTTGGTCTTTTTCAAAATAGCGCAGCAGTAGGTTTATCAGTGATGATTTACCGGCTCCTGAATGACCTACCAGTCCTATTTTCTCACCGGCTTTTATATCTAAGTTCAAGCCGTCAAAGATCGGCCTGCCGTCATCATAGGAAAACTTAAGATCCTTAAATGCAATTGATGGAGATGCTATTTTGATATCTTTGGCTGTGGGTGAATCAGGCGCGCCGTGCGGCACAGATAATATCGTCAACGCACTTTTGAAGTCTCCCATAGCGCGTGCCACTGCTTGCATGCGAACCGTTGCATGCCAGACTTGCTCACCGATTGATAACGTCAGCCCAAATACCAAGGCAAAATCACCAATCGTGATATCACCGAGGCTGCGCAAATGCACCATGTATACCAACACGAATACATAATTGATAAAATATAAGCAAGATCCTATGACATTCAGCTTGAAGTCATATTTTATGACGCGAATTTGCTTGGGCACAAAGTCATCTTCCACCTGGGTGTTCAAACTTTTCAGCTCGCGCTTACGAGCGGAAAAGGAAAACAACGCCAAGATATTGCTGATGCGGTCAGAAATCTGCCCGACAATTTTGTGCTCGCTTTCGCGCTCTTCAAACGTCAAGGCATTCAAGCGTTTAGAGAGTTTGTACATGACTGGGATATATAACAAACACCAGCCTAGTAAGAAGATGCCCAACTGTGTGTTAACAAAGGCAAGGGCCACCAAATTAACAATAATCGTTGAAAATTTCTGTGACAATCCGTGATCAATTTCTTCCCATAGCAAATCATATCCAGAGAGCAAACCACGCACCTTGCTGGCAACAGTTCCCGTGAAGTTGTCCTGAAAGAACTTATAAGAGTGATGCTGCACGTAATCATATGACTTAGTGATAATTGATTGCCGCACAAAAGGCTCGGACCTCCAAGCACAGAATTCATTGAAGCGCCAAACTGAATCCAAAACAATTTGCGCCACCATAAAGATGGTAATAGGCACAACAACGGATGAATAGCCAACAAAGACATCTGCTTCCATAGCATCCAGGAACAACTTAATGGCGTAATTATAGGCAAAAGGAAAGAAACTGCTGACGATAGGCGCCACCAACATCCCTCCATAATACCACCGGTACGGTTTAATATGGCGCCACATAAAGGAGGGAATCGACACCTGTGACATGTTAATACATGCCGCCGGTACCAGATAGATTAGAAGCGGAATCTATCGCCGACGGATTGTTATTTTCATCAACACGAACGGCAACAGCTCTTGGGACTTCAGTCCCCACTTTAAAGGCTTCGACAATGATTCCATTGCCATCACCTCGTGCCCTGGTACCTGTCTCACGATCTACGCGCACAAGCTTAATCCCGGGAGGAATTCGGAACGGCACCGCGGGTGTATCTTTCAGCGCAGCCGCCATGAACTCACCAAAGATTGGCGCGCAAACCTTTGCACCACCTTCTTTCTGTCGGTTGCCCAGTGTTCTTGGACCGTCATAGCCAACATAAATCGCCACTAACAATCCGTTGGGCTCATAGCCAATATACCAAGCATCAAAGAAGTCGTTTGACGTCCCGGTTTTTCCTGCCAATTGATGAGTGTCTTCATACTTGCGCACAGATCGAGACGTACCGTTAAAGGTGGCTCCGTGCAGAATGGATGTAACCTGAAAGGCTGTGGCCGGATCTGTAACCTGCTCCCGGGTGTCTACCAGCTCAGGGACTTCTTGGCCAAACCAGGATTCCTCGCGGCAACCAACACAATCTTGCGTTTGGCTTTTCAGGATTGTACGCCCTTGACGGTCTTGCACACGGTCGACAAAGTGCGGCTTAACACGCCTGCCCCCGTTAGCAATTATGGCATACGCCGCCGCCATCTTGATCAACGTTGTCTCGCCTGCACCTAGCGTCATCGCCAACTGTCTCGGCATATTCTCGATAATGCCAAAGCGACGTGCAGTTTCCACCAAGCGCCCAATGCCCACATAATCTTTAATCAACTTAATGGCCACGATGTTGCGAGATTTCTCTAGCCCCACGCGCAACGTGGTTGGTCCAAAAAACTTATCTTCATAATTTGTGGGCTTCCACAGACCCAAACCATATCCCATCTCAATCGCAACAGGCGCATCAACAATTATAGTGGACGGCGAGATTCCCATCTCAAATGCCGCCAGATAATTAAATGGTTTAAACACCGATCCGGTTTGACGCATCGCCTGAGTAGCGCGATTGAATTGGCTGGTGTCAAAGCTCCAGCCGCCTGACATCGCAAGAACTCGACCCGTGTGCGCATCCATTGCTACAATTGCACCCGAGGCTTTTGGAACCTGACATAGCTTATAAGCATTATCCCCCTCGTCAGCCGGGGTTACCATCACAACATCCCCTTCGCGCAGAACTTGCTTTGCATGGGTAATCGAAGGACCCCTGCTATCCGGTGACAAGAACTTGCGCGCCCACTTCAATTCCTTCAAAGGAATCGTTGCCTTGGTCGCATCAATCAGCCCAATGGTTACTGCCTCTTTTTCTACCTTCAGCACAGCGGCTAACTTCCAGTCACCAAGACCTGCAGGTTTTGGCAGCTCTAGCAGTGCTTCATGCCAGTGGTCATCTTTAGCGTTTATACGTGTGACAGGTCCACGCCATCCATGCCTGCGATCATAACGCTCCAAGCCATTTTTCAAGCTTTGTTCAGCAATATTTTGCAGCCTAGGGTTCAGCGTCGTACGCACGGTAAATCCACCTTCGTAAAGAGTCTTACGGCCATAGCGCGCAAGCAAATCGCGACGCACCTCTTCTGCAAAGTAGTCGGCTCTTACCACTTCAGCAGCTTTCCGGCGGCGCACTTTTAAAGGCTTGTCCATCGCCTCGGCGCCCTCTTCAGGTGTGATGATTTCTTCCTCAACCATGCGAGAAATAACCCAATCCCGGCGCCCCTTTGAACGACCATAATTACGCGAGGGAGAATAACGACTCGGCGCCTTGGGCAGGCCTGCCAAAAACGCTGCTTCCTCAATTGTCAGCTTGTCCAACGACTTGTTGAAATAGTTCAACGCCGCTGCCGCAACGCCATAGGAATGGTGCCCGAAAAAGATTTCGTTCAAATACAGCTCGAGGATATGCTCTTTTGTAAACGCGCGTTCGATACGGAAAGACAAAATTGCTTCTTTAATTTTACGCTCAAGCGACACCTTGCTGGCAGTATCCGTCAGCAAAAAGTTGCGCGCGACCTGCTGGGTGATTGTTGAAGCACCTATGGGGCGCAAGCCCTTGCGCAGACGATCGATATTCTGAATAGCGGATCGGAAAATACTGACAAAATCTAGGCCAAAGTGGTCATAAAAGTTCTTATCTTCCGCCGCCAGGAACGTATCAATTAACCGCTTGGGAATGGCTTCAATGGGCACGAACACACGCTTTTCATGCGCATACTCGGCAAACAGCCGGCCATCGCCTGCATACATGCGGGTCACAACAGGTGGTTCATATTCCGCAAGCTCGCGATAATCAGGAAGGCCACTGCCGTAATAATAGAATATCCCCAGCGCGACGATAATTCCTGCGAGCGCACAAAAGAACAGAACTGATAAAATTGATGTAATAAATCGGATCAAGGTAACCGCGCTTAAAACTGCTTAAAGTATTCTCCTATAGCATCTACAATACGCGATGCCAAACGTTTTTGGTACCTTTTTTCCACAAGTCTCTTGCGATCTTGTTTATTTGACAGATATCCCAGCTCGATTAGCACAGATACAACGTCAGGAGCCTTTAGCACCGCCAAGTCTGCCGAGCGATGCGAATTTGGCACAGTTTTCTCGACTGCTGAAATAGACTTGATCAGCTGTTTGGCAAAAAGCGCCGAATGATTCATAGTCGTGCGCTGCGATAAATTCAACAGAATGCTGCTGACCTCTTCTGGCTCATCTTCAAGATCAACCCCTTTGATGATATTGGCCTTGTTTTCCTTTTTAGCCAAACGTGCGGCTTCTTTATCCGAGGCATGATCCGATAGAGTATACACAGACATTCCCCGCATTTTGGGATCAGGATGACTGTCAGCGTGCAATGAAATAAACAGATCAGCTCGCACCTCTCGCGCCACAGCAAAGCGTTGTCGCAACTGCATAAATTCATCATGTTTACGCGTAAGGTACACATCATACTTGCCGGTCGCATCCAGCTCGCGCTTTAGCTCCAGCGCCATCAGCAGCGTCACATTTTTCTCCATCACGCCTCGTGCCCCAATAGTTCCGGGGTCTTTACCGCCATGACCAGGATCAATAACGATTACATGCCGCGCAGGCTTTGCCACAGGGATCATGGTAATTTCAGGAATCTCTTCAATAGTTGTGCCGGCTTCTGCTGCACTATCTATGTCCTCATCATCACTTACATCAATAATGCGTTTTCTTGCAGGCAGGATAGCTGGGATAGGGTCTGCAGAGACAACAGATGTCTCAGCTGGCGCAGCCTGCTTGACAGCTTTTACAACAGGTTTTGGGATTTTTCTCTGGGTGCCAGCTTTTATGTCGATAACCAGCCTATGGGGCGATTGTATGGCAAAGATCTTGCCAATCTTACTAGGCTTGCTGGGCTTAATAATTAGCAATTGCCCGCCGCCTTCGGCAGGCATTATCGCGTACTTGGCTATCCGCCCGCGCCCAGATGAAGACTTCCCCCCTGCTGAAGCATTAGATATTAGGACTTGCAAGTTCCCTTTTTCGTCAGCCCCCAAAACTTTGAAACGAGGGCTTTGGTTCATATCCAAAACCAAGCGCGTTTTATCGCTGTGCACACCCAGGCGCACATTTTTGATCTCAGCAGCGTGTGACACGGCAGACCAAAAAGTCATGGCCGCCAGTATTAAAAGTCCTCTCATTGCGCCCTCTTTAGAAACACTCGAGCATTATGATATGTTCAGTTAACATCAACAACGGTTAATTTTTCTATAAGTGCGGGACGGAGGAAGACAAAACCAACCTTCCATCATGAAGACTTAAATCATGCACCGTGTTTTTAGGGGTTTATCATCTAAAATCAATTAGCTATGATAGAAATGTGCGTTATAGAGTGAATTATACTATGAAAATTTTCCTTATTTTACTGTGTATCATTATCTCCCCTTGGGACGTTTTGGCTATTGATGTGTCGTCTATGACCGAAAAACAGATTAAGGATCATGCACGGGAACTCGTCACTCAAGAAAAATATCAAGAGGCCTTAGATTTTTGTAATTTTGTATTAGCTCACAACCCGAAGAACCCTGAAGCAATCTATACAAAGGGACACGTATTTATGCGTATGGATAGGGACGAAGAAGCCATTAAACTTTTTGATCAAGCTTTGGAGAATGGAATATCACCATCAGGCGAAACACATTTTTATCGTGGGCTGACGTTAAAGACTATAGGACGAGATCAAGAAGGGGATCAAGCATATATGGCTGCTGCTAGTAATAACCCAAGGAGATCAAACATTGCATTTGTCATGACAAGTTATGTCCACAGAAAAAAATGGAGTCAAGCCATAGATTTTTGCAGAACAGTTCTGCAGCATGACCCAAAAAATGCTGAGGCGCATTTTCAATTGGGTATGCTTTTTAAAAGATTGGAACAAAATGAAAAAGCAATCGAATATTTCAAATTAGCAATACAATTTAATCGAGTGCATGTTGGAGAGGCCTATTACTACTTAGGCATGGTATTAGAGTACATTCAAAAACCTAGAGAAGCCCTGGAAGCCTATCAGTCTGCAATTAGTCATGGTTTTGATTACAAAGGGGCTTATCATTCAGTCAATAAACTAAGAATACAATTGGGTGAAGACCTCAATAGATAAGGAATCTGTACAAAATGAAATATCTTCTTATATCTTGTGTTCTATGGCTTGCCTGCAGCGCTGATGCTATTGATGTGTCGTCTAT
>JBMYXZ010000064.1:0-8421 GCA_049608925.1 Alphaproteobacteria bacterium
AATGATTATATCATCGATACCATCCCCGTTGATATCCCCTGCAGCAGATACTGAAGTCCCAGAAAAATCGCGTGATTCAATACCGTTAAGTGCAAAACCGTTTGTTCCGTCTAGATCTGCAAGCTCTACGGCGTCTGCAAAAGAATTACCTTGTATAGTTGTATCTTTTCCAAAGAGCACGTAGGTTTCTCCTGCCAAATTCAGTCCATTGGGATCAGCGTTTCTTGCCCCAATGATTATATCATCGATACCATCCCCGTTGATATCCCCTGCAGCAGATACTGAAATTCCAGAATTATCAAATGATTTAATACCGTTAAGGACAAAACCATTTGTTCCATCAAGGCTAGAAAGGTCTGTTGTGGGTGGGCTGCCGCCTCCGTTTATCGTATCATCCCCTGCGCCACCCTTAAGGGTGTCATCACCACCTCGGCCCAATAAGATGTCTGCGTTTGCATCACCAGTGATGTTATCACTAAGCACATCATCTCCGACAAACACATCCTTATTGTCCGTGCCATCAACGGTGATGGCCACATTGCTCGAGCTTTGCTCTCCAAAGGAGTCTTCCATAGTGTAGTCAAAGGTGATTTGGATATCTTCGATAATATTGATAAAGTCTAAGGCATTGTTCTTGGTTAGTTCAACGCCTCCATTTTTCTTGATGGACAGAATAGCAGGCATTTCTGCCCCCCCTAGGGTGACTTCGTTAGCCAGCTCTCCTGTTGGGGTAATATTAAAGCGTGCCACTTCATCATTTAGTAATGTAAATGTATCGGCAACAAAATTTAACTCCCCCACTGAATCAAGCAGGGCAGGTATTGTAATTGATAAATTATTAACCGCTGTAACGGTTTTTGTGTCTCCAATATCTGAATCTGTATCATTGGCTAGGATATTACCCAGCAGAACAACACCAGAATTTACTGTATCATCTGTCATGAATGTATCGCTTGCAGCCGTCGGAGGTGAATTGTTAATAACGTCCAATACTGTAATAGTAACCGTCCCTGTTGCGCTTGCCCCTGAAGTGTCTGACATTGTGTAGCTCGCCTCAAAAGAGATAAGGTCGATACCACCTACAAACAAATCATCAAAATCTGTTCCTGGATCAAAATGCAGTTGATTTCCAACAATTGTAAGTGTTCCCAAGCCTTGGATGCCAGCAGCTGTATCCAATGTAAAGTTCGCAGGACTATCATCCTCGTCAATATCAGTGTCATTGGCAAGCACATCAATGAAAATAGGCGTGTCCTCGTTTGCTGTTGCCATATCAGCCACAGCTACAGGTGCGTCATTTTCCCCCTTTACGGTGATATCAATTTTAGACGTGGACGTGGCACCAGAGTCATCCTGCATGGTATACATAATTTCGAAGGTTTCAGTATCTCCGTCATCTAGGGCATCAAAATCAGTTCCAGGATTAAACACTACCTGATTTCCGGCAACAGACACAGTTCCCAATCCCCCAGGAGCCGTTGCGCTCAAAAGTGTAAAGTTTGAGGGAATATCATCATCATCGACATCGGTATCATTAGCCAAAACATCGATGGTTATAGCATCATTTTCGGTGGTCATCGCCATATCAGCCACAGCTTCAGGTGCGTCATTTTCCCCCATTACGGTCATATCAATCTTAGACATGGACATGGCACCAGAGTCATCCTGCATGGTATACATAATTTCGAAGGTTTCAGTGTCTCCGTCATCTAGGGCATCAAAATCAGTTCCAGGATTAAACACTACCTGATTATTTACAATAGAGGCAGTCCCAAGCTCCGCAGGAGCCATAGCGCTCAAAAGTGTAAAGTTTGAGGAATTATCGTCTCCATCAACATCTGTATCATTGGCCAATACATCAATCATGATATCAGCGTTCTCGGTGGTCATAGCCATATCAGCCACAGCCACAGGCGCGTCATTTGTGCCCTTTACCATGACTTCCAGTATGGCTGTATCGGTTAACCCCCGTGTGTCCTGAACCGTATAAGAGAAAGTTTCGGATATAAGATCACCATCATCCAGGCTATCAACCGTAGGATTGGCATTGTCTACTACATATGTATAACTTCCATCAGCAAGAAGCGTTAAAGTGCCATACATTCCAACAATCGGTATCCCTACATTAGCTGCATCACCGTTAACTTCGGAAACCATTAATATATCGCCAGGATTTGCATCTACATCATTGTCTAGCACATTAACATCACCAGAGAGCGTGTTCAGTAAATCATCTTCCATGACCATTACGACATCATTCATTGCGTCAGGTGCTACTTCAAAGTCCAATTCCTCAAAGCGCCGCACCCGAAGAGCGAATTCAAAAGAAAATTCGTAATTATTGAAATCAAACGTGCGCCAACTTGAGTTCGACGCAAAATCAGCTTCCAAGGTTGTCATATTGATTTCTGCATATTGATCTGCAGTGACTTCTATAACAAGTGTGTCCCAACCTCTTCCGCCACTAGCATAGTCCCTGGCATTTAGGTTGTCGCTGACACTGTGAATAACCGTATCATTCCCAGATCCTCCATAGATAACGTCAGAGTGCGCCCCTCCATTAATGACATCATTGCCGCTTCCACCAGATATGTAGTCATTGCCAGTTCCGCCATGGATTGTGTCATTGCCTCTCCCGCCCCAAATCTTGTCGTTGCCGTTTCCGCCATAGATTGTGTCATGGTCTCTCCCACCCCAAATCTTGTCGTTGCCGTCTTCGCCATAGATTTGATCATTTCCGTTTTTACCAAATATAAGATCATTTAGTGAGCGCCCTATGATTGTGTCGTTTCCACTTGTGCCTAAAATTGTTTTCTTCCACCAAAATGACATTAATTTTTCTCCCTAATAAAATGACAGGTCAATTTTTGTAATATTACCCATGCGATTCATTATAGTCATATTTGTCTTAATAATTGTTTAATTATATTTCTGGATATTTGAAATTAACAGTAATGCTGAAATTATTATTGATTAAGTGGGTTTTGATCGAGAGATACGTATGTTGTAAGAGGCCTTAGAGGGAAAAAGTTTTCTGTAGTGGGCTGTTGAGCAAGAAAATGAAAAAGCTGAGGCTGGGTTAGCCGAGCTAGTGGGCAACGACAACAGCTAAATATCCAAGTCACCGGCAAAAACGGCGTTTTCTTGAATAAAGGCATAGCGTTTATCAGCGCGGCGGCCCATTAGATCCATCACAAAGGAATCTAGGCTGCCGTGCGCAAACATCTGTTCTGACTCTGGGGGGATTTTTACACGCAGCAGGGTACGCTTTTTTGAGCTCATGGTTGTGTCACGCAGTTGCGTCCACGGCATTTCTCCCAAACCCTTGAAGCGGCTGATTTCAACGTTTTTACGACCTTTGAACTCTGTCGCCAGAATACGATCTTTGTCAGCATCATCGCTGGCGTATACACTTTTACCACTTGTCGCCAAACGGTATAAAGGTGGTTGGGCCAGGAATACCATGCCTTTTTCGATCAAAGGGCGCATTTCACGATAGAAGAATGTTAGCAATAAAGCGGCAATGTGAGCACCATCTACATCTGCATCTGTCATGATGATGATTTTACCATAACGCAATTTGTCTGGATTACAGTCTTTACCAGTGCCACACCCAAAGGCTATGGCTAGATCACGGGTTTGTTGGTTATTCAGTTGCTTTTCCATGCTGGCACTTGCAACGTTCAGGATCTTACCACGCAGGGGTAGCACCGCTTGAGTCTTGCGATCACGCGCTTGCTTTGCTGATCCACCGGCTGAATCTCCCTCTACCAGGAAGATTTCAGAGTTATCTTGTGAAGTGCTTGTGCAATCTGATAACTTCCCGGGCAAGCGTAAGCGCTGGGTTGCAGTCTTGCGTGCAGTTTCACGTTCTTTTTTACGGCGTAGTCTGTGGTCGGTGCGTTCTAGTACATTATCCAGCAGGGCAGAGCCTTCATCAGTATTGCGAGATAGCCAATGGTCAAAGTGATCGCGCAACAAAGGCTCAATAACACGTCCAATGCCGGTGCTGACCAATTTTTCCTTGGTTTGCCCTTGAAATTGCGGCTCTTGCATGAACAGCGATACCACGCCAATGGCGCCTGACATGATGTCATCAGCTGTAATGCTGCTAACTTTTTTGTTGCCCAACCGCTCGCCAAAATCCTTCAGGCTTTTTAAAATCGCATTGCGAAAAGCATTTTCGTGCGTCCCGCCCTGTGGCGTGGGGACCGTATTACAATAAGACTTCATCAAGCCTGTATCGTCATCAATCCATTGCAGGGCCCATTCGACGCGGCCTACACAGCTGGTAAATTCAGCTGATCCTTCAAACAAGCGCGGGTTTAATATTGGCTGGCCCGAGACAATTGTCCGCACGTAATCGGCTAAACCACCGGGGAAATGAAAGCGTTTTTCTGCTGGTATGTGCTCGTTTGCAAGACCCTCTGGGCAGCTCCAACGGATTTCGACACCTTTGAATAGATACGCTTTCGAGCGCACCATCGGATACAAAACACGAGGGTCAAAACGGCAGTCTTCCGTGAAGATTTCAGGGTCAGGTTGAAACGTAACAGTGGTGCCGCGGCGGTTGTGAACAGGTCCGACTTTCTCGAGCGGTCCTTGAGGAATTCCGCGCGAGAATGACTGACGCCACAGCGTCTTATCGCGCACAACTTCCACGGTTAGGGTGCTGGCCAAGGCATTCACCACAGACACACCAACGCCGTGCAAACCACCAGAAATCTTATAGGCATCGGTTGAAAACTTGCCACCCGAGTGCAGCGTGGTTAGGATGACTTCCAAAGCAGACTTGTCTGGAAATTTCGGATGGGGGTCAATCGGTATGCCGCGCCCATTGTCGCGCACAGTGATCGAACCATCCTCGTTTAAAGACATTTCAATACGATCTGCATGCCCCGCAACCACTTCGTCCATGGCATTGTCGAGCAGCTCGACCACTAAGTGGTGGCGTGCGCGTGAATCGGTGCCGCCAATATACATGCCAGGGCGTCTGCGGACAGGCTCTAGGCCTTCCAAGACTTCAATGTCCTTGGCCGTATACGAGGTCGATGTCTGTTGTTGGGCTGTCAGTAAATCACTCATTGTGCCGCATTATGGCAGAAAATATAGGTTTTTTGCAAGTAAATATAATGACTGTTTAGCAAGTTCTCTTGCACTCTTTGCCAAAAACCGCTACATCAAGTATACTTAGGTCAACCTAACAATGATGAGATATTATGCCTGACAAGAAAGATAATTGGTTTGTGGAGACTGTTAAGACAGTTGTGTATGCACTGGTCTTGGTTGTGGGCGTGCATTCGATTTTTATCAAGCCGTTTCATATTCCGTCTCCCTCGATGATTCCAACGTTGTTGATCGGGGATTACCTCTTTGTTACCAAGTTTCCATATGGTTACAGCAAACATTCTTTCCCATTCAGCCCACCGCTTTTCACCGGGCGTATCCTTGCTGGCGAGCCCAAGTGTGGTGATGTCGCCGTTTTCCGCCCGCCGCATGATCCAGGTTCAGATTGGATCAAGCGTGTTATTGGTCTTCCAGGCGATGAAGTTCAGATGATCGATGGGGTGATTCACATCAATGGTGAAAAAGCCAAAATGGAGAAAATCGGCAAATATAACTGGCGCAGCGAGCACGGTCAGGAATATGTATCGATGTTGTATCGCGAAACCCTGCCAAATGGCGTGCAGCACTTGATTTGCAAAAGCACCCCCTTTGGTAAAGGCGAGAAAGATAATACTCCAGTCATCAAGGTGCCCGAAGGCCATTACATGATGATGGGTGACAACCGTGATCATTCCCGAGATAGTAGGTGGGTCCTGAAGCCCGGTATGATCCCATTTGAAAACCTTGTAGGGCGTGCCGAGCTGGTGTTCTTTTCGACCGAGATCCCAACAATTCAAGGTGCTGCTTGGTGGAAGCCATGGTTGTGGCCGACGGCTACACGCTATACCCGAACCTTTACAGTTATTCGATAAGCAATGACGCGCGCGCTGGAAAAAGTTATTGGCTACGATTTTAAAGACCATAAGCTGTTAGAGCGCGCCTTGACGCATTCCAGCCTGAAGTCTCAAGGAAGCTATGAGCGCCTGGAGTTTCTGGGAGATCGTGTCCTGGGGCTGGCGGTTGCGGCAAAACTGTATCGTACTTTTCCCAAATACAATGAAGGTGACTTGTCACGCCGGCTGTCCAGTTTGGTGCGGCGGGAGACATTGATTAAAGTTGGCAAAAAGCTGGAGCTACAGAAATATATCCGCATGTCGCGCAGCGCTTTTCATGGGCGGGAGCAGCAAAAAGACTCGATCTTGGCTGACTGTGTTGAAAGCATAATTGCAGCCATTTATATCGACGATGGCCTGCAGGCGGCCGAAGCGTTTATTGAACGATTTTGGCAGGATATGTATGACAATCCTGATGCGGTCGGAAAAGATGCTAAGTCGCGTTTGCAGGAATGGGCGCATGAACATGGAATGGAGCCTCCAACTTATACCTTGGTAAAGACTGGCGGCACAGACCATGCGCCAAAGTTTACAATACAAGTAGAAGTAAAAAGTGGTGAAAAGGCAGAAGCAGTTGGTGGGTCTAAAAAGAAGACCGAACAAGAAGCTGCTGCCAAATTATTAGAGAGTTTAGGAATATCATTGAATGACACGTAAATGTGGTTTTGTGGCGCTTGTAGGAGCGCCAAATGCAGGTAAGTCTACCTTACTGAACAGGTTGGTGGGCGCGAAAGTTTCAATTGTCAGCCCAAAGATTCAGACAACCCGCATGCGGGTGACAGGTGTGGCGATGTCCGGCGACTGTCAGATCATCTTAGTGGACACCCCCGGTATCTTTGACCCTAAGCGTAAGCTGGAAAAGGCCATGGTTAAGGCCGCGTGGCAATCGGTTTCGGAAACAGATTTAATCGCCGTGATTGTAGATGCGGGATGCAGGGATAGTGCTCAAACCGAGCATATATTGCAGCGGTTGAATGAAAAGGATGTTAAGCCTCTACTGATTTTGAACAAGATAGACACGATCAATAAGAATCAGCTGCTTGAGATGACACAGCAATTAACCTCTAAGTTCCAGGTAGAAGATGTCTTTATGATTTCTGCTCTTGAAGGGGATGGCGTACAGGATTTGGAAAAATTCTTTGCAAAGTCGCTGCCAGAGGGTGATTGGCATTTCCCCGAGGATCAACTGTCTAACTTGCCGCAAAAGCTGTTAGCCGCAGAAATAACCCGCGAGAAGGTATTCCATCTACTACATCAAGAGCTGCCATATGCAATAGCCGTGGAGACAATAAAGTGGGAAGAATGTGAAGATGGCTCGGCAAAGATCTATCAGGATATTCATGTGCTGCGTGATAGTCAAAAGGCTATGGTTGTTGGTAAAGGTGGTACAAAAATCAAGATGATAGGCGAGCAATCACGCATCGACATGCAAGAGCTCTTTGGGCGGAAAATGCACCTTTTCTTGCATGTGCGGGTCAATAGCAAATGGCTGGATCAGCCCCGGTTCTATACAGAAATTGGGTTGGAGATGGAGTAAGGCGTAAATTGAAAAGAGGTGCGGAGGAGAATAAGAAATCCTCCTCCCGCTGAATTTATTGTCACTCCATGGAATGCCATGAGTCGTCTGGGTCTTCAATGCTCGGCTCCAAGGCTTCTCTTCTTTTGGTGATATCTGAAAGAGGATTGTTTGTTGCGCTAGGATCAGGCTTCTTAACCATAGTATTTTCTACTTTCTTGAGCCCTTTCTGGCCTTTTTTAAGCTGATCCGCGAGAGAACCCTTTTCTTCCTCTTCGCTTTCTTCAGCCTCATCTTCACCTTCACCAACATACTCGTCGTAAAGTTCAGCTTCTTTTTCTGATACGCCGCCAGGGGTGTATATTTCGTACTTTGCCACCAAATCAAATGTTCCTGAACCAAGTGCCTGTTGAGTGTATTGGTAGGTTCCTAAAAATGTTTTGCCTTCTCGCATAACCTTAATGAGAGTTGGTTTATTGGTTTCTGCACGTGTTAAAAATCGCAATTTCCCTGGTAAATTAAGTTTGAAGTCCTCGACATTGTTTGCTTCAATAACAACGTTTCCACTGATAAATGACCCTCCCTGCCCCAGAGAATCAGCTTGTGTCCAACTTAAAGTAGTTGGAAATTTATGATTTGCTACTTCGCTTGCCCATGCACTTCCACTAGTGATTGCAACAATCACGAATGTCGCCAAGATATATTTTAAAGCATTCATAGTGTTTTCCTTTTGATTTGAAATAATGTTCGCTGGTTATTGTATTTTTGATATGATTAACAAATGCTTAATTTTTAGAGCCTGGAATTGACCATAAGTGTCCGGAATAAATTATGCTGGAGGGAAAACCTTGCTGTTTCAAGGCTCTCTCCAATCAGCCCCACAGGCTCCGACTTTCCGCGGCTTGA
>JBMYXZ010000065.1:0-8330 GCA_049608925.1 Alphaproteobacteria bacterium
ATGTTGTTTCTGGTGGCTTCAATCTTTGCTGCCTGAACCTGTTCAACCGAATTAGCTTCGCCACTGTTATAAACCACCCCTACTGTGATAAGGCCGTCTTTCCGAAGTATTTTGCGAATCAAGCCAATCTGTTCTGGAATTTTAGGCTTATCGGATGTACCGGTAACATTTCCACCTGGATGGTTCATATCTTTAACCAAGCGTCCCGAGATCGGATTGGTAACACCTGCAAAAATAAGGGGGATATTGCTGTTTTTAATAAATGACATAAAGGACTGGGCAGAGGGCGTTGTAATGGCAACGATGACATCCGGCGACATTCCAGCAAATTTTTGTGCAATCTGGTTGGCGGTTGCAATATTCCCATGCGCATTAGCAAAGACAAAGCGCATATTATCGCCTTCGATATAGCCTTCTGCCTTCAAGCTTTCTTTTATTCCCTCGCGCACGGCGTCAACCGCGGGGTGAGCAACCAGCTGGGTTACTGCGACAACAACTTGTTTACAAAAAGATTTTTCTGAAATAAACAGTGATAATGTTAACCCAAAAGCTAACAAAATACCGCTTCGGAATCCCCGCCGCATTAAAGCTTCCCCTGCTCTTTTTTATTATTTGATTATAGATTAGAAAAAGCCTTATGCAAACACAATCGTCGTTTCAAGCCAAAAAATATAATTTTTAGTGCAATTTCTGGCCGCTAGGGACTTCTGGGTCAACGGCTAATAGATACCTTACAATGAGTGAATGACGTTGGTCACCACACCCCAGATCATAAAATCCATTTCTTCAGTGATCTCGATGGCAGGGTAATCAGGGTTTTCCGGCATTAAGCATAGCTTGCCGCTATCACGGAACAAGCGCTTAACGGTTAGCTCGCCATTGATAACGGCGATGACAATACGACCGGGCGTAGGGGAAATACTGCGATCGACGATCAGCAAGTCATCCGGGTGAATCCCCGCCCCTATCATTGAATCGCCACTAACACGCACAAAGAACGTTGCCTCTGGATTGTGTAACAAGTGTTCGTTCAGATCTAGGCGCCCCTCGGCATAGTCTTCCGCAGGCGACGGAAACCCAGCTGCAACCGCCATGCTATACATTTTAACTGGTTGGTGCGGTCCGATATCAACTGGCATTACCTCAGTCACAACAGTTGGCTTGGGAGCAGGTCTGCGAAAAGGAATCGTCGTCATAGAGCACCTCGATGGAATTACTTATTACTACCATTTTCATACTAGCACTTATTTTTTGAGTATTGCGAGAGGAAATATCAGACTGATTCAGGATTTTTCCGACCTCGACCTCGACCCCACACTCCGACGCTCCGGGCTTTATGCCCGGAGTCCACTCTCAGGCATACTCAGCTGCAGAAAACTATGGCGTATTCTCGATTTCCCAATCTTGGGGGGTGGTGGACTCCGGGCATAAAGCCCGGAGCGTCGGAGTGTGTGGGAATGGTTTTAGAATGTTCTATTTGGCCCCGATTTTCCTATTTGAATTTTGTGTTTACACACAGTCAACTAACGATCCTGCAGCAGTTGCTTAACCCATGCCAGTTGGCTACTGGCGCATTTTTTCATCAACTCGGCGTATTCGCGATAGCGATCATCGCCGAGCTCGCCAAACAATTCATTTTCGAAAATGTCCGCCATGGTGTGCAGGCTCTCGATTGTTGGCAATAACTCGTGAGTAATCTGGGTCTTAAAAACCGCATCATAACGCGGTGCCACATCATAATTCATAACGGATACTGGTTGATGGAACCAATGTTCGCGATGCAGCGCAAATTTGATGGACCGCAACACGTATTCCACATCTTGTAAACGGTCTTTGGGCAGCACATCTACGGCCCCTTCACACAATGCCTGCAATGCCCAGGGCTCGTCCACTCGATCACTTAGGATGACAACAGGTGTTTTAGGGTTTCTGTCACGAAAGTCTCGGTATGCTTTTAAGCCCTCGCAATCTGGCATATGCAGATCTAACAGAGCCAAATCAAAGTCATCATTTGCAGTAGACACATTGTCCTGCATCGTATCAAACCACGAGATATCATAATGTCCACCCAGGCTTTGAACAACCATGCCGGCTTCTTGTTCATCATGATCTAGCAATAAAATTTTATGTGCCACAGAAGATGTGACAATATCAGGCAGAGTTCCAAGGTTTTCATTTATAGTGGAATGCATTTAACCCTCCGCATAGCAGTCCTTTTAACGAATCATGATCGATAGGTGTAAACAAAGGGTTATCGAGAAGTAAAGAGAAATTAAAATAATATCTTGGATTTTAGAGAAATTTTACTTTTAGTACTCAGCCGCTGACGATTAATTCTTAAACTTATTACTACGAGGAAAGCCAATGGGCGCATAACGTCCGCTTTGCCCACGGCGGCCCAGCCACATAGTTAGGTCTTTCTCATTAAAGTTTTTCTTTGGGCTGTTCCAAGACAGACCGTCTTCTTCTTTAAACGTACACAGATCAGATAATCCCCCATCGCGGAAGAATTGAATGCGTACGCCACGTCCACGACCCATCTGGGGAAGCTCAGCCAGCTTGAATATTAATAAGCGACGATTATCACCTATTGAGGCGATCATTTCACCTTCAACAGGGATGCAGCATTGAGTAATTGCCTTGGGACCAGGGTTCAATACTTTCTTTCCACGCTTGGTCTTTGAAGTCAAATCTTCCGTATTGATGACAAACCCGCGGCCATCAGAAGCTGCGATCACATGCTGCTTTGGCGTATCATTGTTAAAGACCATCAGCGTAAAGATCTTGTCTTCCTGGATATCGCAGAGCATAGTGAGAGGATCTCCGAACCCACGGCCACGCGGTAATTGATCAACCTTTACCGTATGACACATACCGCCCTCGGTCAGTACCAGCAACTGGTCAGTTGTAAAGGCATTCATCAAAAAGCGCTCGCTGTCGCCCTCTTTGTACTTAACATCCATAGGATTATGGTTGTGCCCTTTAACAGCACGAATCCAGCCTTTGGTCGAGCATACAATGCTAACAGGCTCGCGTTCGATCACTGACTCAATGGGAATCACCACATCATCAGGCGCATTTTCGAAGGTTGTTCGGCGTTTGCCGAACGCATGACGTGACCCAAAGGTCTTTTTCAATTCTGAAATTTCATCATCAATGCGCTGCCATTGCTGCTCCGTGCTGGCCAACAACGCGTCAAGTTCCGCTTTTTCCCCAGTCAGTGCATCGAGTTCTTGCTTGATTTCTATCTCTTCAAGCTTGCGCAAGGCCCGTAAGCGCATGTTCAAAATCGCATCAGCTTGCAGATCTGTCAGGCTAAATCGCTCGATTAAAGTTGCACGCGGGTCATCTTCAAAGCGGATGATCTTGATGACTTCATCGATGTTCAGATACGCAACCTGAAAACCCTGTAAAATCTCGAGACGTTCAGCAATTTTTTTCAAGCGATATTCACTGCGCCGCAGCAAGACTTGGTGGCGATGATTCAAAAAAGCTTGCAGAATATCACGAATAGGCAGAACACGTGGTGTACCATCCGCATCAATGACATTCATGTTCAGGCTAAAGCGAGATTCAAGATCTGTATGCTTGAACATCAGTGCCATCAAAATATCCGCATCAACTGTACGGGATTTAGGCGTTAAAACAATACGTACATCCGCCGTGGATTCGTCCAACACATCCCCTAGCAGCGGCAGCTTTTTGGTTAAAAGCAAGTCGGCAATCTTCTCGATCAAACGGCTTTTTTGTACCTGATATGGCAGCTCGGTTATAACAATCTGGTATTGTCCGCCCTTAAGCTTTTCAACTTCCCAACGCGCCCGAACGCGCATAGAGCCACGACCTGTATCATAGGACTTTTCAATCTCTGCAAGGTCTTCGGTGATAATACCACCTGTGGGGAAGTCAGGACCTTTCAAGTGCCGCATGATGCTTTTTGTGCCGGCATCTGGCGACTTCAATACGTGACGCAGCGCATCACAAATTTCACTGATGTTATGCGGCGGAATATTGGTTGCCATACCAACCGCAATACCAGTTGCACCGTTGGCCAATAAATTTGGAAAGCTTGCTGGCAGCACGGTAGGTTCTTTATACTCACCGTTGTACGTTGATACCATATCAACGGCGTCTTCCCCAATGTGAGCCAATAGAGCTTCACCTGCAGGGGTTAAACGTGCTTCTGTATAGCGCATAGCGGCAGCACTATCACCATCCAGGCTACCAAAGTTACCTTGTCCATCCACCAACGGATAACGCATGGCAAAATCTTGTGCCATACGCACCAGTGCATCATAGATCGACCCTTCACCATGTGGGTGATAACGCATCATGACATAGCCAACGCTGCTGGCAGATTTTCGGTAAGTTTTATTTGAGGTATTGCCGGATTCCCACATCGCATACAAAATGCGGCGGTGCACAGGCTTCAAGCCATCGCGTACATCTGGTAGGGAGCGCGCTGTAATTGTTGATAAAGCATAGCTAAGGTAACGCTCGCCCAAGGCTTGGTCGAGCGGCGTATCTTGAATCATTTCTGTACGACTTGTATTTGCCATGCTTTAAGATGCTTGCGCCAATGCTTCTTGTTTACCACGGAGAAGCAGAGAATTCAAGCGTTTGCGCCCTTCCGGCATCTGGCACCCTTCGTGGTCTCTGATATACTTCTCCAGAAAATATCCCGTCAATTGCAGTCCTGCTTGGATATCCTCGGTACCAGGATGCTGTGTGGGATCCTTAATAAAAGGCGGCAGTGGCAACAAACGATCATGATAATACGCCCCAACTGACTGAGACACAGACCGCCCTGTCTTAGGAGACACATAGGTCAAATTCTCTGACACACCGGTCTTTGCACACTTGCTTAAATCCAGACCAAAGCCCAGCTCTTGCAGCAAATACAGCTCGAAATAGACATATTCTTCCAACCAATGGCTGCTGGACAAAGCTTCTAAAAAGTTCCTGAAGTGGTGATAAAAATCTGTACACGGATTGCGTTCTGGAAAGGTTTGATACACCCATGAACAAGCCGCAGTTAATCCTGCAAGCTTGCCTGGATCCATTAGAAATGCGGCGCAAGTAACGACAGAAGGCTCCAAAGTCCATTGCCCCAAATGTGTTTCAAGACGGGCTTTCCAGATTGCTTGCACCACTGTGCCGATTTCCAGGGGTGCTTGCTTAGAAAGCCGCGCAACACCTTTGGCCACTCCATGCTGAGCAGTCAATAACGTTACAACGGCTTTTGATTCTCCTAAGCGGTGGGCGTGCAGAACCACGCCCGTATCAGTCCATTCCATAGGCAGCGCGCCCTGTTATGACAGCCACCACAGCAGACCGATAACAGTACCACTCATGCAGCTGGCCATTGTACCAGCAATCATCGCTTTAAACCCAAGCTCAATTACTTCAGCACGGCGCTCTGGGACCATGCCACCAATACCGCCGATTAGAATACCGATACTGCTAAAGTTGGCAAAACCACACAAAGCGTAGCTCATGATCAAGTTTGCGCGACTACCTAAGGAGCCATCCGGCAATTCTGACTGACTGATAAAGGCCATCACTTCGTTCAACACTGTTTTGGTGCCAAGCAACTTACCTGCATTGAAGGCTTCTTCTACAGGTATACCCATAAGCCAAGCTAGAGGGCTCATAATCACACCCAAAATATCTTGAAGCGTCACCGCATTGTCGCCAATAAGCCCAAGCCCAAGAGCGCCAGCCATTGGGTCATATACCCAAGCAATAGCAGGGGACACAGCTTCAAGAATTGTGTTTGCTAGTGATACCAGCGCCAAGACAACAACCAACATAGCAATGATGTTCAGGAACAGCTTCAGGCCATCAGAGGCACCTTGCGAAACCGCATCCATGCTGCCGGAAAACTCGTAGGGCACAACCAGCGTACCTTCGGTTGCTGCACCAATGTGTGGGATCATCACACGCGACAATGCTAGTGCCGCAGGGACGCTGATGACAGATGCTGTCAGGATATGACTAACAGGCTCAGAAATCGTGTTTTCCAACAACGTTGCATACAACACCAACATCGAAGCCGATGTAGTCGACATGCCCAAAACCATTACAGAGAACAATTCACTGCGAGAGATGCTTTTAAGATATGGACGAATAAGCAGCGGGGCTTCTGTTTGGCCTAGGAAGACTTTTGCAGCCGAGCAAACACCCAGCGCACCACCAATTCGCAAAGTCTTGCGCAACGCCCATGAGAAGCCTTTGACAATAATCGGCAAAATTCCCCAGTGGAACAACAGCATCGACAAAGCGCTGATGACGATCAACATTGGTAAGGGTTGGAAGGCAAAGATAAAAGCGCTAGCCCCTTCTTTCAGTTGGAATGGCAGATCGCCACCTCCAAGATAGCCAAAGACAAAGCTGGTTCCTGCTATCGTCGCGGTTTTCAGCGACATAATACCGTTACTGATCGCCAATAACACTGCACGGAAGACCCCAACCTGGGTAGACACGTACGCCAAAATCACCTGACACACCAAAGCTGCTGCAACACCAGTATAATCAATACTACGACGGTTTTCACTGACCACCCAGCCAATAATTAAAAACGCAAAAAGTCCGAAAAGTCCTTGAAAAAAGAGAAAAGAGTGTGCTTCCACAACCAGCCATCCATACTATTTATTTTGGTTAGCTCAGTCATAAAACATTTTCTACTGGATGGCTAGAGGGAAAATTTCAGGTGGCTTTAAAGCATGCACATCATTCGTTCTTTTTTGAACTGCCTGTCCATACAACCTCTTCATTACGTTCACTTTGAGGAATCTGAAAAACATAATAATACCAGGTACCCCACTTGTTCATAACCTCTCGATAGAAACAGCTCTTAATTTGACTGCCATGCAGCGTCCTGTTCTTATTGAGGTATTCATTGTAATAATTTTGCCTCCTCTGTGGTACATTTTTACCATAGACAATGTACTGGAAGTCTTCGCTTGCAAGGCTTGGCATACAAATTATAAACGTCATTAATGCAAATATTTTTTTCATAGCATCCTCCGTTACTGCACTACATCGTTTTAAGATTAACAAAAAGTCTGACATTGGTTTAAAATTGGTTATTATGCATTAACGATTTTCTAGAAGGAGTTTTGCATGTTCAGTTTTTTCGAGGTTAGCCTTATCACTACTGCTGCATCATGTTTGTGTGCGGGGCTTGTGTACTGGCTTTCCCACAGACGTGTGCACCAACTAACCCTCGACAAGCATTCATTGCAGCAACGGCTAGAGCATGAACACCAGCGCTGGCAGGAAAAAGAGAAGACTTTGACACAAGCTCAGCAACAATTTTCCGACGCTTTCAAGGCTATGTCTTCAGAAGCCCTAGCCCACAATAACAAATCCTTCCTGACGTTGGCACAACAGTCCTTTCAAAGGCTGCAGGATGGCGCCAAAGGCGATTTATCCGCACGCCAGCAAGAAATCAAAAGCTTGATGAACCCAATGAAACAAGCGCTGGACACTGTTAATACCCGCTTACAGGACTTAGAAAAAGCACGTGTCGGCGCCTACGAAGTACTGAAGCATCAAGTAAATGACCTGGTCGCCTCGCAAAAAGAACTCCGCAGCGAAACGGCCAATCTGGTCAAAGCTCTACGCGCGCCAGGTGTTCGTGGCAGATGGGGTGAAATGCAGCTGAAACGGGTTGTCGAGCTGACAGGGCTCAGCCAGCATTGTGACTTTGTTGAACAAGCCTCGTTCGAGGGTGATGAAAACCGCCTGCGTCCTGATATGATCGTGCGGTTACCAGGCAATAAGACCATTGTGATTGACGCCAAGGTCCCATTGGCCGCTTATCTTGAGGCAATTGAAGCGACAGATGATGCATCACGATTGCAGCACTTTAAAGACCATGCTAGACAGGTGCGCGCTCACATCACTGCTCTTAGCAGCCGTGCCTACTGGGATCAGATCAGCAAAACTGATTCACCTGAGTTTGTTGTGTTGTTCTTGCCGGGTGATACTTTCTTCAGCGCCGCTTTAGAACATGATCCTGGGCTAATTGAAATGGGCGTTGAAAAGAAGGTTATTCTGACAACGCCGTCAACTTTGATCGCCCTATTGCACGCAGTTGCCTATGGCTGGAGACAAGAAAGCTTGGCGGAAAATGCGCGCGAAATCAGCGAGCTCGGCAAGGATTTGTACAAGCGCCTTTCAGATATGGGCGGGCATGTCAGCAAGCTGGGACGCGATCTGGGAACAGCCGTGAAGTCTTTTAACAGTACAGTTGGCAGCCTTGAACGCCGCGTTCTTCCGGCAGCTCGAAGGTTCAAAGATTTAGAGTCAACATCAGCCCGCGA
>JBMYXZ010000066.1:0-8216 GCA_049608925.1 Alphaproteobacteria bacterium
ATGACAGTCCTGCTATTTACAATGGGTTTTATCGGTTTAGCCGTCAGCCTATGGCCATACGTGGTTCCTTTCGAAGTAACCATCTGGGAGGCCGCCGCTGCAGATACGTCTCTCTCGATCTTGCTAGTAGGCGCAGCTATAATCTTACCAATCATATTGCTGTATACAGCATATAGCTACTATGTCTTCCGCGGTAAAACCTCAGACGAAAAGATGTACTGATCATGTCTGAAAAGCAAAAACAATGGCTGTGGTTCATAGGCCTATGGTGTGTAGGCGTCCTTGCTGTAAGTGTCATTAGTTATGGTATAAGGGCTTTACTAAAGAACGTATAGAAGCATCTTTCCGGAAAATTACGTTAAGGCCTTTATTGCATTTAAGAACGGCAAATACATCTGGGTGAATGTACCTTTCTGTAACGATTAACCTCTTTAACTTAGGCAAAGCAGCAATTAAGGCGGCCTGAATATCTGAGATCGTCAAATATTGGCATTCCAAAGTCTCAATATTTTCCCAGTCAGATATATTAAAGTCTTTTAGAGCAGTCATATGACCTATCTGGAAAGAGAGAGGTTTCAGAGAGAGGTTCAAGTGCTTCAGACTTTCTGGAAGCATCAATTGCTTGAAGCAGGTCGTCGAGGGAATTTGTAAGTATCTTAATTCTTCAAGATTAGATAGTCCGGTTGTAATGGCTTTCGGACCACGTGGGAGAATTAAAATTTTTAACAGATCTAATACTAAAAGCTGACTACTAAATTTCTTACATTTAGGAATAGTATGTCCTGTATACTGAGCCCTCTCATAAACCTCTAACTTTGTAAGGTTTGGGTTAATCATGATTTGACGGAATTTCATCCCATCTAGGCCGTTCTTCATGTCCTCATATGGCAGCTCTATCGCGGGTGGCAGACGAAGCAATGGAAGCATATCCTTCCCGCTAAGCTCATATACAAATGTGTGTCCTTCTTTTCGCCTGAAAATATTCTCTGTTCCGGGAAGCAACCTGATAGTTTGAGGATTTATATGAGCCTTAATCGTATTTAAAGTCATCTTTCGATATGAATTGCCTAAGCCTCGAAAAACTGCTGGCATTGCAATACTAACTAAGCGGCGGATAACCACCCCTTCATCATCTGTTTTGTTCCGCTTTGATATGGACTCGCCGTCAGGAGAAGGATCACTAAGAACTCGCTTTCTTGATGCCTGAACGTCGACACTGAAACCTAAAACCAAAACCGCCACAAGTGACGCAACTACACCCTTCATACTACTACCCTTTTAAACTTACCCGCTACTTATTGTGCCAACGCCAATAAGACCTTTGTCGCTGATGCTGTGTGGGTCATAACATAATCGGGCACTAAGAAAAACAGAATATTTGCAACAGTTGCAGCCGCTATCACAGTAGATGTTTGGAATGCACCATTTTGATCATATTTCATCGCGGCTTTTCCACCCACGGGCGCATCGAAGTACATTACCTTGATTATCTTCAGATAGTAACTTGCCGCCACCACGCTGGCTAAAACACCAATGATTGTGATCGTATACATCTCTGCCTGAACCGCTGCCAAGAATATAGACAGTTTCGCAAAAAATCCTGCCAATGGTGGTATACCGGCCAGCGAGAACATCAACACAGCAATTGCAAAAGCCATCGATGGGTTAAGCTGTGACAAGCCTTTAAGGTCGTCAATCGTCTCTGGCATATGGCCATGACGGCGCAAGTGAATCAGGCAGGCAAAAATACCCACAATCATCACGGAATAGATGATCAGGTACAGGATTGTACTTTGCACGCCATCTGTACTGGCACAGGAAATACCAAT
Organism: Alphaproteobacteria bacterium; assembly: GCA_049608925.1. GTDB lineage: Bacteria > Pseudomonadota > Alphaproteobacteria > JAGOMX01 > JAGOMX01 > JBMYXZ01. The sequence continues at coordinate 1,830 of JBMYXZ010000066.1, forward strand.
CAACAGAAAGCCCATGTGCGAGATCGTACTGTATGCCAGCAAGCGTTTGATCTGCTTTTGGAACACCGCTGTGAATACACCCAAAACCATGGACAGCACTGCAAGGGTTTGAACAATTGGCTGCCAATATTCAACAAACTGCCCAAGTGGCCCATACAGTACACGCACCAACATAGCAATAGCTGCAACCTTTGGCGCAGAAGACAGAAACAGCGTCACCAAAGTGGGAGAACCCTGATAAACATCCGGTGTCCACATGTGAAACGGAACTGCAGAGATTTTAAAAGCAATACCTGCAAATAACAGAATAAAGGCAAGCATCAGACCTGCAGGCAGGCGGCTCATTTCAGAGAATGCTACACTAATGCCATAAAAGTCCGTTGTACCGGCATAACCATAGATGAAGCTTGCGCCATAGAGAATAAAGATAGTTGAAATCGCCCCCAGCACAAAGTACTTCATGGCAGACTCACCAGCTTGTGCTTGATCACGGCGTAACGCACACATGATATAGATTGGGAAGCTTTGAAGCTCTAGCCCTACAAACAGCATCATAATGTCATTAGCAGCAATCATAATCAGCATACCCAATGCCGACAGCAACATCAGAATAGGATATTCAAAGCGCTCGATATTATCCTGCTTTAAGTACTTGTAAGAGCCTAACAGCACAGCAATTGTCACCCATAAGGATATCGCTTGCAGCAAGTTGATAAAGCTATCAGAGATCAGCATACCCTGAAAGGCGTAGCCAACAGTTGGTTCTTTCTCAATCATGACAAAAAACGATGCCAAGCCAAGAGCAAACATCGTGCCTACTGATATAATACGCGTGCTGGAATCACCCTTGTACACCCCATATATCAGGAATATTAATGCTGCGATTGCCAATGTTATTTCAGGCAGTACGGGGGCAATAAAATCATAGGTTGTGATCATCGCTGTCCTCTTGCAAATTTAGATCCATAGCTGTTGGAATTAAGGGTGTCTCGGCAGGCATATCATAGCGTGCCACAACATTCTTCGCGGATAGTTCTGTCAACTGAAGGGCCGGAAACGGATAGATACCCAAGAACAGAATCAGGGCCACCAAGGGGGCAAACACCAACTTCTCGCGGGTTGTAAGATCTTGAATACTGCGCAAAGCATCATTTGTCATCTTGCCAAAGACCACCCGGCGATACAGATAAAGCATATACGCAGCCCCTAGGATCATCCCTAGCGCAGCACCCAATGCCCACCACCATTCAACCTGGAAGGCCGCAATGATTACGAAAATCTCGCCGACAAATCCACTGGTCGCTGGCAGGCCAATCGACCCCAACATTACAATCATAAAGACAACCGCATAATTCTTCATCCGGTGCACCAGACCACCATAATGGCTGATCAAACGTGTATGCTGGCGATCATAAATCACCCCAACAATGAAGAACAGAGCGCCTGAAATCAAACCATGGCTAACCATCTGGAAGATAGCTCCCTGGATGCCCATTTCAGAAAAGGTAAAGGCTCCCAAGGTTACAAAGCCCATATGCGCAACAGAAGAATAGGCAATCAGCTTTTTCATATCCTCTTGCGCAAGGGCAACCAAGGACGTGTAGATCACGGCAATTATCGACAGAACAAAGATAACGTTGGCAAACTGCATGCAAGCTTCTGGGAACATCGGTAGGGAGAACCTTATCAAGCCATAACCACCAAGTTTCAGCAAGATACCAGCCAAGATCACCGAACCACCTGTTGGTGCTTCAACGTGGGCATCTGGCAACCAAGTATGAAACGGCCACATAGGGATTTTCACAGCAAACGACGCCAAGAAGGCCCACCACAGCCAGGTTTGCATTTGAACTGGGAAGTCATGCCCCAGCATTGTAATAATGTTGGTCGAGCCAACCTCAAGGTACATCACAATCACAGCGATCAGCATCAAAACGGATCCCAGCAATGTATACAGGAAGAATTTATAAGCAGCATAAACGCGGCGCTCGCCACCCCATATACCAATGATCAAATACATCGGAATCAGCACGGCTTCGAAGAACACATAAAAGATGATGATATCCAAGGCGCAAAATACGCCGATTATAAAGGTTTCTAGGACCAAAAAGGCGATCAAGTATTCCTTTGGCCGGATCATATCCATGCCAAAAGTCCCCAGGATACATAATACCCCCAGTAATCCGGTCAGCATGATGAATATCAATGACATTCCATCGATACCCATGTGATAGCCAATATTTAAGTGTGGTATCCAAGGCGAGAACTCAACAAACTGAAACGCAGGGTTGGAAAGATTAAAATTCATGTACAACATGATGGTTAATGCAAACGTTGCCAATGCTGTTATCAGTGCAACCGCTCGGGCGTTTGCAACCGCTGCGGCGCCGTCTCCACGAATCAATAAGATAAACAGCACACCTACAAGCGGCAAAAAAGTCGTCAGGGTTAATATGGGTATCCCGTCAAGAAACATAAAATCTTACCTCCCCACCAAGAAGACATACCAAAGCGTCATGACAGCGATACCTGCTCCCATCGCGAAGGCATAATGATATATATATCCGGTTTGAATTTGGCTTGCCCGGTTTGCCAATCGTTGGGTAATAGTCGCAATTCCATCTGGGCCAAAGCCATCAACCGTACGTTGATCTCCTGACTTCCATAAGAAATTACCAAACTGGAAGCTGCGCTTTACAAACAGCCAGTCATATAGCTCGTCGAAATACCACTTGTTAAATGAGAAATTATAGAGCGGTCGCAAATTCTTTGCCAATGTATCCGGCAAATTGGTCATATATCCATACACAGCAATGCCTAGGACGATACCACCGATACCAAAGACTTTTGCGATCACCGCAAGAGAGCCGGGGACTGCCGCCAGTTGCTCGGGCGTAATCGGAACAGCCATAACGTCTTTAAAGAATGAAGCCGCTTGATGCGTGAACCACCCATACATCTCTGGGAAATATCCTGATGTCAAAGCACCAATTGCCAGTAAGCCCATGGGCAACATCATCGATGCCGGAGATTCATGTATATGCGCCATAACCTGTTCGTTTGCACGAGGCTGGCCATGGAATGTCAACCACAACAGGCGCCAACTGTAGAATGATGTCAAGAATGCTGAGAATATGCCTAGCGCCAAAGCGTACTGGCCGTACCAAGTTTGTGTCAGCCAGGAAGACGCCAAAATCAAATCTTTTGAATAGTATCCCGCAAAGAACGGTACACCTGCCAAAGCCAAGCTGCCTATCCACATCAATCCGTATGTCACAGGGATTTTGCGATATATTCCACCCATGTTTTGCATATCTTGTTCGTCTGACATAGCGTGGATAACACTGCCTGCCCCCAAGAATAACAATGCTTTAAAGAAAGCATGCGTGAACAAGTGGAACATCGCCGCGTTGTACGCCCCCAAACCTGCAGCAAAGAACATGTATCCCAATTGGCTACACGTTGAATACGCAATTACGCGCTTAATATCATTTTGCGTTAAGGCAACTGTACCGGCAAAGAACGCCGTAGTCGCCCCCACAACCGTGATAAATGATTTTGCATAGGGTGTTAGCTCATAAAGTGGCGACATACGACACACCAAGAAAACCCCTGCTGTAACCATGGTCGCAGCGTGAATCAAAGCAGAAACGGGTGTTGGGCCCTCCATCGCATCTGGCAACCAAGTGTGCAAGCCAAGCTGAGCAGATTTACCCATCGCACCAACAAACAAACAAAACGCTGTCAGCTCTAGCACGCTGAATTCCGTCCCAAACAGCATAAATGTTTGCTCAACTGCTGTTGGGGCTTTCTCCAATATCAGTCCGATATCTAGGGTCTGGAACGCATACATGCACAAGCATATACCCAGCACAAGTCCGACGTCTCCAACGCGGTTAACGACGAAGGCCTTTATAGAGGCTTCATTAGCAGAGTCTTTCGAGAACCAATAACCGATCAGCAGATAGGAGGTCAGGCCAACGCCTTCCCAGCCAAAGAACAGCTGCGCCAGGTTATCAGCTGTCACCAACATCAACATCATGAAGGTAAACAAACTTAAATAGCACATAAACCGCGGCACACCTTCATCACCATGCATATACCCAACGGAATATACATGAACACACAAAGAAACGGTTGTCACAATGATCAGCATCACCGCACTTAACATATCAAAGCGGAATCCCCAAGATACCTTGAAGCTGCCGACTGAAAGCCATGTAAATAAGGGCTCTCGGATGATCGCGCCGGTCGAAAGTATTTCAAAAAACGTCATCCAGGCCATCACTGTTGCAAAGCCCATCAAAGCGCATGTGACGAATTGACTACCCCGATCTCCCAGTCTTCGGCCGCCAATACCAGCGATCAAAAATCCAGCTAACGGAGCAAAGACAGCTAGGCTGTGCATGATGCGTTATCCTTTCAGCGTGCTTATGTCGTCAACTTCAATCGTGCCACGATTACGGAAGTAGACAACTAAAATGGCCAAACCAATTGCGGCTTCAGCAGCAGCAATTGTCAAAATAAACATAGAAAACACCTGCCCGGCAAGGTCAGATAAATAGGTCGAGAAAGCCACAAAATTGATATTTACTGCCAGCAGCATCAGCTCGATAGACATCAGTATAGTGATCATGTTCTTACGAGCAATAAAGATACCAGACAAGCCGATCGTAAACAGCAAGCCACTGAGGATCAAGTATTGGGTCAAGCCAACTTCCATCATCTTAGACGCCCTCCCCTATCTTAACTTTCTTCAGCTCTACCGCATCTTCCCGGCGACGATTCACCTGGTCACTGATAGACTGTTTGCGCGTGCCTGGCCTGCGCTGTTGCGGCAGCACAATCGCCCCAATCATCGCAACCAGCAGAATAATTCCCACTGTCTGGAAGATATATAAATAGTCCGTGAACAGTACTTGTCCCAGCGCATGCGTATTAGGCATCACCGACAAAGGCGGCGTCGGGAATGATGTCATTTCGGTTGCAACAGGCGATTCACCCCAAATGCTGGCCAGCATGAACATTTCGCCCGCCAGTAAGAAAGCTACAATCAATCCAACTGGTATAATCGCTGACAGCTGCGTTGAAACCCGGCCAAAAGTGATCCCTGTCATCATGAACGCCAGCTTCTGGGCGCAATATGTGGTCGCAATCACCAAGGCAAAAGCGCCAAAAACTTGACCGGTCGATAGTTGCTGCCACAACCCTATTGTTTGGAAAAAGGCATCTTGGTTGAAGGCTATATAGTATCTGCCGGCGAATTCCATGAAAGCATAATTGCCAAGCCAAGAAATAACTGCAAACGATACCGTAAACAAAACCAGATATCGCGCTGCATCAAACAACGACGTGCCGACTTTTGACCAGTCGGGGACAAAAGATGCACGCATGGTAGGTGTTGGAAAATCCAGCATCATCACCACGAACAGGAACAGCACAGCGACTGCGCCAACGTACACAACGACCAGCAGCATGGCGAGGAATTCCGCCCCCATCAGCACAAATAGACCTGCCGAACTGAAGAATGCCAAGATTAAGAAAAGGACTGAATGAACGGGGTTCCTGGCGGAAACCACCATGTACCCGGATAGCAGCGTGATCGCTGACATAAGATAAAAAGCAACTTGAAGCATAGATCCCTTCGGTTTCTGCTTTATGCAATTCAATTTTACATCGATTATAGCAGCCAAAAACCGAAAGGCAATGGCCTAAGATCCGATAATGCAAACAGATACTCGCCTTTATTGGCATCAGTTACATTTTGGCAACTCTTTAGGAAGTCATGAATTTTGAAATATATATGGTAGCGGGGGAGGGACTCGAACCCCCGACACGCGGATTATGATTCCGCTGCTCTAACCAGCTGAGCTACCCCGCCGAGGTGATATCCCTTCTTACTAATATGTCCGCCTGATGTCAAGCGCTGCTTGTGAAAAATGTCACTTTAGACCCCGAATAATCTCACTGATTTCGTAGACACCTAAAAACTGCTCTTCTTCCATGAGCCTTACTTTCTGCATGAATAGCCTCCATTTTTTATCTGGGACTGTAGCCATTTGCTCCAAGAGTGGGACATATGAAAACTGGGAAAAACAGTTGGACCATTCAACCAAATCCACAACCAATTCAAACGCTGATATGCGTCGTTTTTCCTTTATTTTTTGCACTGCAGAAAAAAGCCTTACCAACTGTGTAGCATCAAACACTCTATTTTCATAAAATTCAACTGTTTGCTCTACAAATCTCTCACGACTATTTGGTGGCTCGGCGGCAATTATGCCAAATATTTCAGGAAAAATTTCTTCTTTATTATGTATTTCATTGTCCCAAAATAATTCATAATACTCTATAAATTTATCAGTTTTTATAGTTTCATAATGCTGA
>JBMYXZ010000067.1:0-8141 GCA_049608925.1 Alphaproteobacteria bacterium
ACCATATGGCTGATATATGCTCTCAGCTCACCACCACAATTTATTCCGGACACTTATGGGCTTGACCGCGGAATCCATTTTTTTGCAATTTTTTCAGTTCTTTATATTGATTTAGAATCTTGATAGTTTGATTTTTTGCTCCTACCTGTGAAATTCTTTAGAGATTCTAATCGATGAATAGATTTGATGGTCTTTACGGACGGACCCTGACTCAAGACAATACTAGACGCAAGTTAAATAATTAAAATAAAACAATTAAATGAGTTCCGCGGTCAAGCCGCGGAAAGTCGGAGTGTGATGACTTGAAACAGAAATCACTATATATCAAAATGGCTTCAAACAACCCAGTTCTTGCGTTCTTCAGCCAGTCTATCATCTTTAATGGCTCCGCGAATCGCCGTCAGCAGTTGATTCATATAGCTGACGTTATGAACCGTAATGGCGTTGACAGCCAGTAGTTCGCCAGCTTTCAGCAAGTGATGCAGATACGCACGAGAATAAGTCTGACAAGTATCGCACGGGCAATCTTCATCAATCGGGCGTTGATCATCACGGAACTGTTGATTGCGCAGATTCATGTGCTCTGCCCCACGATAAGGATATTCATCCCAATGCTTTGCCTTAACCAGTGCACCGCCATGACGTGCCAAACGCGTTGGATGCACACAATCAAACGTATCGATGCCCTGCTCTACTCCGTGAAAGATATCGCGCACACCTCCAATTCCCAGCAAATGCACAGGACGATCTTTGGACAACAAAGACATCGTCAGGCTGACAACATCTTCCATTTGATTTTTATCGGCCCCTAGTGACCCACCTACTGCATGTCCAAAGAACGGCGTGTCATTAACAAAAGCACAGCTTTCCTGGCGCAAATCTTCGTATACGCCGCCTTGGATAATACCGTATAGAGCTTGCTTGCCTTCTGTATTAAGTTTGTGAAACTGATCATAGCTGCGTTGCGCCCATCGATGGCTCATACGCATAGACTTTTCTGTATAGACTTTGTCTACATGAAAGGGCGTGCATTCATCCAACACAACTATCAAGTCTGCGCCCAGCTTATGCTGGATGGTGATGGATTCTTCCGGGGTCAGCATATGCATTGATCCGTCGATATACGACTTAAAGCGCGCGCCTTCTTCGGTAATTTTCACCAACGTACGGCGTTTTTCTCCTGACCGTTTGCCTTTAATTTCTTGCGAGACAGATCCATGACCTAGGCTGAATATTTGATACCCCCCTGAATCTGTCAGCATGGGGCCATCCCAACCCATAAACTTATGCAGTCCACCCATTTTTTGCACCAAGTCTCCCCCTGGCTGCAGCATCAAATGATAGGTGTTGGACAGAATAATCTGCGTATCCGCTTCCTTCATTTGTTTTGGCGTCGCCCCCTTAATCGCAGCCTTTGTCGCACAGAATATAAAGGCAGGTGTTTCGACAACTCCATGCGGCGTCGACAAGCGCCCAAGTCGCGCCATGCTGTTAGGGCTTTGAAAGGTGATCTCAAAGGAAAAATTCGGATAGGTCATGATTTTGGATTACTCAAATAACTGGTTATGTAAATAAAAGGGGTGTTTAGGAAGGATAAGCCGGCCCGTAAAAACAACGTACCCACGATATGCGTCATAATTACCGTCTCTATACTGATGGGCATTGGCGCCAACACAATCCATGCTAACATGCTGAAAATAGTATTATCTACTAAGGCTGACAAAATGGTCGATACATTTGTCCGCAGCCATAATATACGCCCACTCATCAATTTCTTCAGACCTGTGAAAATCCATATATCTGTATATTGACTAATAACATAGGCGATAATACTGGCAGCAAAAATGCTGACCGTCGGTGTGAAAATTGTCATCATCGCATTGTGCGAATCACAAAAGACCTGATGTGTGGCTTCGCACGTCTCGGGGTCTAAAGGCGTCCACCCCAATGTAGTGGTCATAAAAACTGTCATCAGCAACATACCAAGCGTGCTTAGGATCACGGCACGACGCGCAACGTTGCTGCCATGGTGTTCTGCTAAGATATCGGTACATAGGTAGGTCGAGGCAAATAGGATAGTTCCCAAGGCAATGGGCTCGGGAAAATATGAGAATTTAACAGCTTTTAGAACCTGTATGTTGGCGGCAATAACAGCAACCGTGATGTATATATAGAGGCCGTATTCACGATAAAAGTGATACAGAGCCAATATTGACACGCCACAGACACCCAGCATAAAACAGGAAATAAGCTCTGGAGGGAAACCATTCAAAAAATTAATAAATTCAAACATGTACTTCTTATTTATTCTCTTTTACAAACGTTTTACTGCAATATGGGCAAACAATCTGGCCATCTGGCCCCAAATTCAGATAAATCCGAGGATGTCCGGTTTCTGGGCCATTGCCTTCACAACTTACACGATTTGTATCAACGATAACAGTGTCTAGCTTCTGCATGTTAGGCTCCCTTTATCAAGCAGCTTGACGACTTATTTTATTATGCCACAAAGATACGCCATATACGCGCATTAAGTACAGCAGAATAAATATTCCTGGAAAAACAGCGATAAAGCTTAGGTAAAAGAAGTCAACCCACCCTAATGCTTCGGCCAGCCATCCTGAAAACGGGGTAAAGGCAAAGCGTCCGAAGCTGACGAACGACGTTAATAAGGCCAATTGAGTCGCCGCATAGGTCGTATTACACAATGTCAGCTGATAGGCAAACAAAGCCGTTGTTCGAAATCCGCTGGTGATATGCTCAATGCCAATCGAAAAATACAGCATAAAGGGGTCATAGCCAGCATAATACATAGCAACCAGCATCAGGTTTGCAACCCCATGCAATATAACCCCCAGCAGAATTGTCCGCAGAAAGCCATACTGTGTTACAACATAGCCACCTATGATGCCTCCAAGAACTGACATACACATCCCGAAAAGCTTAGAAGCATTAGCAATTTCAACCTTAGAAAAGCCAAGATCTCGATAGAAAAGGTTGGGCATCGTGCCCAAAATATTATCGCCCAGTTTATAGAAGACCATCAGCATTATCAGCGCGACCCAGCCAGGACGCCGCATAAAGTCCGTAAAGGGCGCCACAGCCGCCGTATGCAACCAGGACAGCGTCTTGGCCAGGCGGGGACTAGTTGCATAGCGTTCTTCAATGTGGGCACAAATTTTCGCTTCACGTTTCTCGGATTCTAAATCATGCGGTGGGTCGGGCTCGGGAATCAACAAGACAGTTACTAAGCCAATTCCAACTAAAGCTGCCATAACAAGATAGACGGCATTCCACGAGATTATCGTCTCCATGTAGAGCGCCCCTGCCCCTGATAAAATCATGGCAATGCGATAGCCTGTAATACCAATGCTTTCACCTGGGCCGTACATCTTCTTTTCTAGGCTTTCCATTTGATAAGCTAGCATTAAGACATTCTGGGTAGCTGCCGCAAAGTTCACAATCAGCGCCAACGTCATAACCATTGTCAGGTTACTGGCAGGATCCACCATCCCAAAGCCAATCAGACCGGCCATTAACAGAAGATGGCTAACGATAAGCCAGCCACGCCTGCGCCCAAAATACTGGGTTAAAAAAGGCAGTTGCATCCTGTCTAACAAGGGAGCCCACAAAAATTTAATCGAATACGGAAAAGTCGCCGCGCCAAAAAAGCCAATAGCCGTCAAGCTGATACCTTCATCACACAACCATTGCGCCAAGGTCGAGGATGTTAGAAACAGGGGAATACCGCTGGAAAATCCCAGCAAGCCGATAATCAATATCCGCCGATTCCAGTATAGCTCTGCAATTCTATTGATAAATTGAGACATGCAGTCAAAACTGTTGGTTACACTAGAGATTTACATTACACATATTTGCACAGTGTGCAAGAATATAAAAAAAGCCGAGGATCCATTTCCTCGGCTTTTTCAATTTACTAACAGGTCTCTGAGATCAATCTTCGCCTTGAGCCTTTGAGAATGCTTGCTCGTCATTAAAGACGTTCAACTTTTCGACCTGCATCCAGCGATACTTTTGGTTGATGCTGTTTAACAGTTGAACAAAGCTGTCATGATCAACGTCTGCGTTGTCATTAGCCCGCAATACAAAGCGGCAACGGTTACAGTCACCTGTTTCAGGAGACACTCCTGGATCAGGATAGACAATTACACCGCGGCTAGAAATCATTTTCAGGCGGAATGGTGTGTTTTCAACCAATGATTCGAGCTCACGACCTATTGTATCAGGCGTATCTGTTGATTCGATAAAGACGTCAACACCCATAACGCGGCGCTTTTCAGTTAGCCTAGGCGCTGGTGATGAAGGCATCTTAATTGGCTTATAGTCACGGAACGTATAATCAGGGAAAGGTTTCCCAAGATTTTTGATAATGCAATCTGTGAATTCTGTTGTTGATACACCCTGGTTTGGACCAGATACATCCTGGGTAAAGGTGCCATCAATGCCCAAGGTGACATAAACAGCTTGCTCGATAGAATCAGCCGCTTCGAACTCACCCAAATACCGCAACATCATCACACCGGACAACAGAACCGCGATTGGGTTGATCACGTTTTTACCTGCATATTTAGGGGCAGATCCATGCACCGCTTCAAAGATAGAGACCGTTGACCCTAAGTTTGCACCCGGTGCAAATCCTAGACCACCAACAAGACCTGATGCCAAATCACTGAGGATATCACCGTTCATGTTTGTGGTGACAATGACTTCGAACTTTTCAGGGGTACGAACCAACTGATGGGCACAGTTATCAACGATCACATCGTATGCTTCGATGTTTGGATAATCGCTACTGACTTCGCGGAATACTTCCAGCATCAACCCTTCTGTCAACTTCATGATGTTGGCTTTATGGGCGCAATGAACGGAACCACGTCCCTCGGCAATGGCCAGCTCAAACGCTGCCCGGATAACTTTCTCACAACCTTTGCGCGTGATAACCTTACGGCCTTCTGCTGTTGATGGAGTCAAGTTGTACTCGATACCCGCATATAGATCTTCTACGTTTTCACGAACCACAACCATGTCAATGTTACGACCACTGTATGGTGTAGCAACACCTGGAAACTCTTTCACAGGACGAATGTTGGCAAATGTCTCAAACAGCTTACGCAACGTAACGTTCGCGCTTTTCTCGCCAAACCCAACAGGTGTTTCCAATGGGCCTTTCAGGACAACTTTATTGCGCTTGATCGAATCAATTGTTTCTTGCGGAACACCAGATGGCAAGCCAGCTTTAAAGACCTTCGCGCCTGCTTCGCATTCTTCCCAGTTTATTTGAACGCCTGCTGCTTCGATAATCTTGCGTGTGGCGCCCACAACCTCGGGGCCAATACCATCGCCATATATAAGTGATATATTATGAGCCATTTTCCAATCCCTTTCGTTGAAAAATTATTATTCTAGAGTGGCTTAATCCTATCATACCTTACTTTGCTGTTCCAAGAGCAAAACTTAACAATCTAGGTCATTGAAAGATTTTAGAAAAATTTTAATAAAATTCTTAACTTTTGGGTTTTGATCTGGCATGATTGCCTAAGTGAGTTAAATAAGAATAACAAAAAAAACATTTTTTTGATTCGTGCTAGATATTCCAGCGGCGAATGTTAATTATATGAAAATTCGTAAAATTATGTACGCTAAGAATACATATTGCTGGAACCATGGTGCAATTAGGGAGGCCAAGTGGTGATGAACGTTGAACATGCCCATCAAGAGGATATGATGGATGAACAAGAATTTCCTCCTCTGGAAGGAAGCGAGCAACTAAGGTGTATCGTTAAATGGTTTAACCCTGTAAAAGGGTTTGGCTTTGTAATTGCCGACCAAGGGAATGAAGATATTTTCCTCCATTTTTCCGTGCTGGATGCAACGGGCTATCAATACCTTAGCCCTGGCGACGAAATCGACTGCATGGTTGGTAACGGCAAAAAAGGTAAACAGGTTGGCCAAATTTTAGAAGTTTATCCAGCCAACCAAGATGCAGATCAAGCATCACATTCAATGCCACCTCTTCAAACTGTTGGCCCACTTGAGACCGTAGCTGGCGAGGTAAAATGGTTCAACATCATCCGTGGCTTTGGCTTTGTTAATCCTGAAGACGGTGGTCGTGATATTTTTGTGCATGCATCCGTTCTAAGGCGCATTGGTTTGCAGAAGATCTACCCCGGCCAGAAAGTAACCATGCAGGTTACGAACTCTGATCGTGGCAGACAAGCATGGACGCTTGATTTAGTGTCCTGATGTTTCTTGGAAAACAATCTATTTTGGATTGGGCAAGACTTTTTTGGCTTTGCTAATAAGATGGCGCCAATCCCTGCTGCAGTACCTTCATCATCATTTCTAAATACTCCTCAGGGTTGTCTAAAGGCTCGGAATAAGACATAAAAACTGAACTGGAAGTCGTCAGGATGAAGGTAAAGACATCTTCCGCGCTTATATCAGTGCGCATATCACCACGCTCCTGTAGAGTCTTTATAATATCTCGCCAGGGATGTAATGCAGGAATTCCTGATACTGAGCCCTCCAGAATTTGCCACAACATCAAACGTGCGAGGTCGGGATTGCTTTTATACATATTAAATCGTTGGGTCATCACATAGCGCAAGAAATTCTTAAGCGAATCATCAGGAGTATTATTCAGCACATCATCATTTAATACCGACTTTACCATATGCATCTTGGTATCCAGCCACAATGCATCCTTGTCTTTGAAATAATAATATACCAGGCCAGCTGGGACATTTGCTTGTTTTGCGATGTCTCGAAGAGACGTACCATCATACCCCTTTTCCACAAAGCACTTCTGTGCTGCTTCAAGGATAACTTCTTTCTTGTCTTGTTTTGCCATCATTTGCCCTAAACTCTTAAATCCTAATATTCTTATATCACACTTTGAACACATGTTCAAAAATTCTTGACACCTTGTTCAAATCACCATATATTAAAATTGAACAGTTGTTCAAATTGGAGATTTTAGATGAACACACAACACATAATTCTAGCCATATTAAGCTCGGCGTTATTTGGTATGAACATAGTCCTTAGCAAATATGGTGTACAACACTTCCCCCCTTTGCTGTTTGCGGCCCTTAGATTTGGCAGCATGATCCCGCTTATTTTTCTATTTCCAAGACCTAAGGTGCCATTTCTTACTATGGCGTCGATTTCTTTGTGCTGGGGTGTATTTTATATCGGCAGCATAAATTATGCCTTAGACAATGGTGTAGACGCTGGAACCGCAACTATCCTGACGCAGATATCTACATTCCTTGGATTTGGCCTTGCCTGGCTAGTTTTTAAGCAGGCCCCAAAAATCGAACAGATATCCGGCGCTTTAGTAGGGTTTCTGGGAATATGCGCAATCTTTGCAAATACTTTTTCTGCCGGCTTTTCGCCTGCTGTTCTGGTTCTGTTGTTTGCAGCTCTTAGCTTTGCAACTGGCAATATTTTGGTCAAACGACAAGGCATTTCCTCGCCTAGCCTAGCCATATGGGTAAATGTGTATTCATTCGTCCCTACCTTAATTGTATCGCTTGCCCTGGAAGAAGGCCAGCTGGCCAGTGTCATGCTGGCGGGTGCTTTTGACTGGATGACCGTGTTCTTTGCTGGCTGGGTTTCAACCCTTATTGGCACACAATTGTGGATGAAAGTTGTAAACAGCTATGATCTAAACACTGTCCTGCCTTTCAGATCACTAGTGCCCATCTTTGGCATTCTTTTTGCGATCGTATTACTGGATGAAGCCTATACAGCTGAAACTTGGATAGGCATGACGCTGGTCATTATAGGCTTGCTGATTACGCAATCACGCACGTTGTGGTCAAAGCTAAAACCGCCGATGGCTGTAAGTACTATTTTATGTGCAACCATCTTACCCTCTGCTAATGCAAACCAAGACGTCATACCTGTCGTGGTGATAGGCAGTGGCTGTGCGGGCCTATCAGCCGCCTATGTCACAGCAGAATACGGCAATGAAACAGTAATCTTTGCGGGGCCAATCAAGGGAGGCGATTTAAACGCCAAAACTGAAGTTGGTAACTGGATGGGTATTGATACCACAATGGGAGAGGAGATTATCTCGGACGTGATGGAGCAGATAGAAGACTTTGAAGTGAGAA
>JBMYXZ010000068.1:0-7999 GCA_049608925.1 Alphaproteobacteria bacterium
GTCTTGTTGCGAGAGAAAGTTCGCTTTTCAGGCGATATTACAGTCTCCAGCGTCACCCATACGCGTGATGAAATGAAGGTAACGATTGTTAAAACACGTGCCGCGGAAGAGGGCAGTCTGACAATGATCTTCAGAAACAAACCGCAGCTAGAGCTGATCAAATGGATTGTGGTTGATAACCAGGGCACCAGAACACAAGTGCATCTTAGCAATGTCAAAAAAGGTCAAGACCTTGATCCTGGCTTGTTCAGATTTAAACGTGGTGTTTCAACGTTTTAGACAGAAATATATAAAATTTTAGATTTATTCAGAAGTTGTTAACCGTTGATTGTCATAATAATAATTAACAACACAATCGGAGCAGAAAAATGAATAAAATCAAACAATTTATCTTCGATGAATCCGGGGCTACAGCCATCGAGTATGGCTTGATTGCTGCCCTTATCTCAATTGTTTTAGTTGTTTCTTTGGGGCTGGTCGGCGATCGGCTGGATGAAGTATTCAACGTAATCGAGGATAAGCTAGTTGACCCCGAGCAAGTCACAGCACCCAAAAATCCTGCAAAGTAAACTTTCAGATAAGAATTAAGTAATATAATAGATGTTTCGGGGTAATGTTTCTCTGAAATATAAAATTATATTAAAAAATATTTGCAAATATTTAAATATTATATTATCAATCGATTCAAATCTGATGAAAATGTGTTTTTAATATTAATTAAAATTTAAGGACTAGTGGACATAATGAAACTATGGAAATGCTATAAACGTAAAGGGGGCCAGGGTGCAAGATAGGTACTTTGAGGTCGTCATGCTGATTGAGCGTCTGCACCGTCTGTTTTTAGATGTCGTGAAAGCCGAGCTAGATCGGATGAAGATTGCAGACATCAATAATGTGCAATGTTTGATTATGTATAATGTGGGCCGCAACAAATTGACAGTTGGTGAGGTAACCAACCGCGGGTATTACTTGGGCTCAAATGTTACATATAACCTTAAGAAGATGGTTGAAAATGGCTATCTCGAACAGGAGCAATCTCTGCATGATCGCCGATCTATAATGGTGAAACTGTCGAAAAAAGGGTTGGATCTGTTCAAGCATCTTGAGAAAATGTTCCAACGCCATTGTGATAATCTGCCGCGTAACGGCGTGGATGATAAGCAACTGGCCGAGCTGCACACACTGATGGAAAGGCTGGAATCTTTCTGGTCGTTTATGGTGACGCGAGAATTACGATTCTAGATATTTTTCTTACTTGATTTGCCAATAAATAGTCCGTAGACATACACCATGTCTACGGATTTTATATATAAGAACAAAAATTGTTCACAGGCGGGGTTTAGCTTAGTCGAGCTGGCTATTGTCTTAATTGTCATTGGATTAATCGTTGGGGGTGTGCTGAAAGGCCGCGAGCTGATAGAAAGTGCCCGCCTGAAATCTGTCCTGACACAACTGAATGAATATCGTGTCGCTACCGGGACGTTCATGGTCCGGTATAATGCCTTGCCTGGTGACTTCAAAGAGGCAAAAGCCTATATCTCTGATGATCTTGTTGACGGTGATGGAGACGGTATTATTTCTGGCGACGGCTTGCGCGCGGACAGCCAGGCGCGCCAATTCTGGGCGCACTTAGCAGCTGCTAGATTAATCCCTGAACCTGGATCTCTAGGGGGTGATGGAGGCTTGGCCACATTTGGGGCAGGGGCGCCTTCTGCCCAGATAGGTGGGGGCATTACCGTCGAGCACATGCAGGATCATGGAATGTATGGCCACTGGTTCGTCCTGGGGCTTGAGAATAACACCAAAGGGGATGGCGCCCTTCTGACGCCTTTGCAAGCCATGAGCTTGGACAAGAAAGTCGATAACGGTGACCCAAAATCTGGTAAAATCCGTGCAATGGACGGCCAAGGTGCGCGCGTAGGGGCGTGTATCCAAGGCGGGATTTATAATACCAAGTCAGATGCGCGCGCTTGTATCATGCGCTTTCAGTTTTAGGTTGCGGCCATAAAATGATGCGCAGAAATCAACAGGGATTTTCATTGCTGGAGTCAGCCATAAGTCTGGCCGTTATGGGCACTATTGCGGCGATGGCGGTGCCGGCATTTATTAAGTACCAGCAAACAGCGAAAACACAATCTACTAAGGATAAACAAGAACACGTTCTGCAAAGCTTAGCTGCCTATGCCTTGCAATCGGGATCGTTGCCATTTCCCGCAGATCCCGCGACCACTGGTCATAGCCAGGGTTTTGCCAAGGAAGATGGGGGCGATTCGATTCCCCGATATATTGGTGTTGTGCCATACAAAACCCTTGGCCTGCGGGGGTCCGATGCCTTAGATGGATTCGGGAGGCCTTTTACAATGATTGTCGACCCAAACCTGGCGGGGGAATACGGCGAAGGTACAATGGCTTCAAAATATTGCACAGAAACAGGCGGCGCTAACAGCAATGATCCCAGGCGCTTAAAGGTTCGGATAAGAAGTCATGGCCGGTCAAGCTCGGCTTTTGATAATGGCTCTGGCCAAGATATGCAGAAAGATTTTCCGGCTGTTCTGCTGATTAGTCATGGTGAAAATGGGCATGGATCATTCAAGCAGGATGGCTCTAGGGCTCGGCTGCGTGTTCAAGGCGCCAGTGAAGCTGAAAACACAAATGCGTCGGACACACTTGTTTTTGTCGATGCCCCATATTCTACCAAACCGGGTGAAACCTTTTCGCATACCCTGCGCTGGGTCAGTCGTAATAACTTTGCGTCGCAATATTGCCGACAGCCTTGTATTCCTCAGCCTGTAAGAATAGCCGAGGAAATTGGAGGCGGTGGAGATCTAGCGGATTTAAATTAGTAAGGAAAACCTAGCTCGCTACTCTTGAATTTTTTAAAGGGAGAGTATATATAAATTACAGTAGTTTTTATTTATTAATTAGGGATGGTGTACATTATGATTCGTTTTCTTATTTTTTCTTTATTCTTTCTGCCTTTTCAAGCTCATTGTTCGGACGGTGCGGAGGAGCTCACAAATATTTATCAAAAAGTCAATGCATTTAGCTCTAAGGAAAATTGGACGGATGCATATGAGCAGTTGCAGAGCCAACTTGAAAAAATCATACCAGGCTTTCAGTCCGAATATCTTCATAGTTATCCAGATTTTCAGCAATATGATGAAATTATGAATAAGGATAGTAAGAGGTGCCTGGAGTATTTCTCGGTAACACACAGATGGTTCAAGGAGTATATAGAAGGTCTTGCAGAGCATGTATGCACTGATGCAGAGATTAAAAGTGTTAGTCTTGAAGGCCTAAGAAAAATTCAAAATCTGCGGAAAATAGCTGGAAATATATTGGAAAAATCATTTTTTAAGGTCTGTGTGCAAGAAAAGTTAGATTATTCAACGTTATTTATGCTTCGTAAGGAAAGTTTGAAACTAGCCCAACTATTTTTCGGTATTGAGAGTTTTCTTTACGCTAAATCTGCGCAATACAGACAGAAGTTTTCTCATTTGGATTTCCCTCCGTATGGCTTATATCATGGGAAAAAAAGCGATGATTTCCAATTCATTAGAAAGCAATTCGGAGAAGATGATCAGTTTATAATGTATTTGAATGTAAACAAAATACCAATGCGATTTATCCTTGATACAGGCTGGGGCCGCACGCCTTCTGTTTCAGAAGAGATGGCGCGAATTGCAGGGGTGAAGTATTTAGAGGGTACTTGCAAAAGCCATCTTTTCACCATGGAATATGAATTCAAACAATGCGAAATACAACATCTAGGTAATCCAGTATTAAAGAATTTTTCATGTAAAGTGCAAGCAAATAGTCACAAAAGAATGGAAGTATATGATATTGATTGTATATTGTCTGACCGGTCACTTACTGGGCATCTATGTTTCATCGGAGATCTAGGTATTTTGTCGAATGATCTAAAAGGTCTAATGAAGGGGCTTGAGATGCTGATTCATGATCAGGAGCTAGCAAGCATTTCAAGAAAAGTTTATACCCAAGCCAAGAGCTCGAAATTATCTGAACAAGATATTGAAAGTATGAAAAAATGCCCTCTTGGGTTCCGGGCCGAGATCAAAAAAGATTATACTATCCTTAACAGAGAATGTGGTAAATTCCACCTGCCAGTAATAATGAATGGTAGGCGTTTTGCTCTGTTAGTTGATACTGGTGCATATCATACTTCTTTGTCTCCTACGGAATATATGACTATTAGGCAAAGTGGGGAGAGGCTGGAAGAGTTTTCATCCATGGAAGTTAAAATAAACAGTCCAATCATTGGACTTGATAGAAATATTGAGGTAAATATTTTAAATCCAAAATATCACAACTTTGATTCTGTATTAGGGCGAGAAATTTTAAGAGACTTTGTCATATATATACTGGGTAACAAAATGGTAGTGAGTAAAAACATTGAGGGACTTAAAAAGTTTTTCTTGGAGCAAGAAGGGTCATCTAAGTAAGGTGTTTTGATAGGTGTAGGTCTCTCAATGAGATCTACACCGCTCGCTGCTTACGCAGGGCATCCCAGATCTGTTGATCTTGCCCATACACATCATCAAAAAAGCGTGCCGTTCCATCATCACCTACCCAGACCGTGAAATAGGTGATGTGCGTTGGCAAGTTCTGCTTCAGGTAGACGCGGTTGGTTTTATTGCCAGCCATAGCATTTTGCACCCTGGTGAGCGGCCATTCGCTGGGGTTGTTCAGCACAAATGCGGCTAGTTGTTCAACCTTCTTTACACGGATGCAGCCCGAGCTGAATGTCCGTACAGATTTTTCAAACAGATGTACGTCTGGGGTGCTGTGCAAAAAGACCCTAAAGTTGTTTTTAATGGTAAAACGGATCTTACCCAAAGCATTATGGCTGCCAGGGGTTTGACGCAGTTTATAGCGCCAGTTCCCTCTGCTGACGCCTCCCCAGTTAACGCTGTGGGGGCTGATGCGTTGTCCTGCACTGTTATACAGTACATATCCTTTGCGTGTTAAATAGCTTGGGTCACGGCGAATCTTCGGAAGCTTATCACGGGTTGCGATGCTAAAGGGCACATGCCACGATGGATTAAACTTGATATCAGTCATGGGGGCGGTAAACACGGGTGTCTCGCGATATGCCAGTCCAACAATAATTGGGCTGGTCAGCTGTACTTGGTTATTTTCAACGGCAAATAGTTCGAAACCAGCAATGTTGACTTGAATGTATCGCTGTCCAGGATCGCGCGGCATCCAGCGCCAGCGTTCCATGGAGATGATGATTTGTTTAACATGATCACGTGGCGTCTTATTCAGCACGCCTAAAGTTTGCGGTCCAATCACGCCGTCAACTTCCAGGTCATGACGTTTTTGGAAAATTTTAACTGCTAGCTCGAGGTCTTCATCGAAAGTCGTGCCGCCACGGTCGTTGTTTTCAAGCAGGTCTCCCTTGCGGCGCAGCATAACGCGCAGGGTCAGCACATGCGGAGACGATTCTTCGAATTTCAGCACGGTGCCTTTTGGAATTTGAAGCACTTCTTGTTCTTGAACCCTGCCAGCAAATGTCTGCAATAAAGCACGCAGACGTTTGTACTGATCATAATGCGGTGGCAGATCCATCATCCATGTAGTGTTTTCAGGGCCTTGGGCGATGCCTTGTGAAAGCAGTTCTACAGGGTTTACGGGATCGGGCTTCATCACCAGCTGCCTGTCTGCAAGCTTGGGGTTAAAGCGTCCATTGCGCACATCATCGATGTACTGCAAGAATTGCCGCGTCAGCTCGATTTCTGCACGTGCAGCTGCTTCAGGGCTTTCTTCTGCACTTTGCGCGGTGGTGATAGCCGTTTGGTAATCTTTTGGATTAAGGCCTTCACGGTCGGCTTGTTGCAACAGTGTCAAAGCTTGCTTAGCAGCCGTCGTCCAACCATTGTCTGTTATCCACACTGGCTTGTACTGTTGCTTTTCATAGAAACTTTTAACACCGCCACCTTTGCCGCGACTTTCTAGCATCGAGGCAATTTTGCCTGACCAACCGCTGTTAAAACAATTTCCTGGCACTGCTAGCAGAAATACACATACAACCGTCAGCAAACGCATATACATATAAAGCCCCTCTGTTATAGTGGCTGCGCTTACGAGATTGGCAACTCAAGCTTATGCTGCACGGGATAACTGCTTTGAATCATGATGCGCTGCCATCCTTGGCTAGTCCCATGATCCACAACAACCGGCGCTTGCAAGTTCATGCTTAATTCAATTGCTTCTGGCAAAACACGCACTATTGTGATGGCGAAATATTCGACATCTTCTTTATTCAATTGTAATGCGTCTTCGATCTCTTGTAAATCATTTGCATCTATCAACTGTGTATCTTTTTGCTTAATAGGCATCATCATGAAAGACTCGTCTGGATCTTCCAAATTTAACAAGACTCGGAAAAAATCGGGGTTTGCACTGTCCAAATAGGCAAGTGTAAAGTTCCGGTAGATATGAAAGCCATAGATGCCTTCTGGGAAGGTGATCACATCTTCCTTATCGAAGTGTACTTTGCCAAAACGTGTCTCGCAGCTATCTGGGAACGCTGGTTGAACGTGCGTTTGGCTTGACGTATGTGGTTCAAGTATATTCATAGTCATCGTTTTTCTCCCTGTTTATGCACGACGTGCTGTTTCAATGACATCGGTGTCGAGTTCATGTAGTTTCATATTTATGCTGGTTGTAATTTTAAGCGCCAGTTCCAGCTTGCTAAAGTTCTGAAACTCCTCTACTACATTCGTTTCTCCAAGAGCAATGGCTTGTTCAGTGTAGGCTTCTTTAGCTGACTCTTGCGACTTTGCAGTACTGTCGCTTATGCTGGTGTTTTTTCCGATTTCTCCTACCAGATCAGCAAGCCCTGTCGTGGTGGATTTCAATCTGTTCAGCTGTTCAGCAAGCCTTGGCCTGTTGGTTTCGTTGGCAGGGTCAGTCACAGCACCTACTTTCAATGCATGGACTAGATTGGATATATGGGTATTATCTGCTGTTATACCATACTGCAGTGTATTGTTATCGCCCAGGGTAACATGCTTTTTATCTGCGCTGCCCCTGTAATATGATGCTGGGTCTAGAGTAGCACCGATAGCTGGTATTGGAAGAGCACTGAAATCGACAACATCTCCGTCAGTTTTAAAGCCACCAAATAATTTAGAGGTTGAGGATCCAGCCGTATTCAGCAGGCGCCCAAGATTATCAAGGTCACTTTGGCACGATTTGTTAAAAGTCGCAGAATTTTCAGATCCTGCGTTGACGGCTTGCACATATCTGGTATGCAAGTTTTTTGCAATATCCTGAATTTCAGTCATAATTGCTGACATGCGTGATTGTTCCAAGCTGACCTCGGTGGCGGTTTTGGCGTTGCCATCTGCAACGTCGCTGTTGCTCTGCAGATTCATGAACTGCCCGGTTTTTGTGCCGCTGGTGGCAAAGCTGTCATAGCCCTCACCAGTGGCGAGCTTTTTTTGTGACGTTGCTAAATCTTCTGAAAGTCGAACAGTTTGAGTTTTCATCAGTGATTGTAAAGCATTGTCAGAGTATTTTGAGATACTAATTGCCATGATTATCTCCCTCTCCCTACATTGATTAATTCTTGTCTCATTTGGTCGGATCTTTCGATAACGGCGATGTTAGCGCCCTGGTATTTCCCCATTTCCATTGCTTTCATCAGCATTTCTTTCATATTGACCCCAACCCGTGAAATGTATTGTTCTTTGGTGATTCTTGATTCATCCATGGCATCTTTTGCATTGCTTTGGGTGCTTGAGATTTCATTGGCGATCATGTTGTACATATCTTGGGCGAATTCGATAAAGTTACTGATTTGTGGGCCCATCTTTTGCGTGGCATTAAAAGTTTGTTGAGCGCTAAATAGGTCCATCAATTCCAACATATTACGGTTGTCGCCAGGATAAACAGCGACTTCGCCCGCAATTTTTGTTAAATCCAAATGCGCCGATGGCAACAAACGATCGTTTGTTTTAAATGCGCTGTT
>JBMYXZ010000069.1:0-7860 GCA_049608925.1 Alphaproteobacteria bacterium
ACTCCTCCTCCTGGATTATTCCGGATAGTTATGTGGGTCAAGCCGCGGAAAGTCGAAGCCTGTGGGGCTGATTGGAGAGAGCCTTGAAACATTAAGGCTTTCCCGCCTTCATAAATTATCCAAGACACTTATGACACACTATGGCCTCTATCTTAAACGACTTTTCCATCGATTAAATGAATGGTGCGGTCCATACGGTCCGCTAACTCTGGATTATGGGTTGCGATTAACGCTCCCATATTATTGTCACGCGCAAAGACGGTCATTTCCTCAAAGACTGAATCTGCTGTTTTTGTGTCTAAATTGCCGGTGGGTTCATCCGCCAACAATAACTTTGGGTTGTTGGCCAGAGCGCGCATGATTGCGACACGCTGTTGTTCGCCTCCTGAAAGTTGTGATGGTCTATGTGTAGCACGATTATCTAGTTTCACTGCCTCTAAAAGATCGCGAGCACGATTTTCTGCATCGACACGCGGAACGCCTGCAAGTAACTGGGGCATAACAATATTTTCCAGCGCCGAGAATTCCCCCAGCAGGTGGTGGAATTGATAGACAAATCCGATTTCATGTCTTCTAACAGCCGTGCGCTTTGCATCAGGCAGTCCAGCAGATTCTTGTCCAGCAATCAAAACTTGTCCCGTTGTGCAAGTATCCAACAGTCCAGCAATATGCAACAGGGTTGACTTACCAGCCCCTGATGGTCCCATCAAAGCCACGACCTCCCCAGGCTGAATGTCCAACGAAACCCCGCGCAGAACTTCTACCTGCTCTGAATACCGGTGGTGAATATCTTTTAAGCTCAAGACTGTCGATTTACTCATATCGCAAGGCCTCCACAGGATCCAGACGAGACGCTTTCCAGGATGGGTACAGCGTTGCCAAGAATGACAGTACCAGGGCTATAATGACAACAGCCACCACTTCCATGGGCTCGACACGTGCGGGCAGTTGCGTCAGATAATATATCTCTGGGCTGAACAGCTCGGTTTGTGTCAGGTATTGCACCCACTGGCGGATCGTTTCGATGTTCAACGAGAACAGCAATCCCAGAATCACCCCCATAACCGTGCCAAATGTCCCAATGCTCGCGCCTGTTACAAAGAAAATCCCCATGATTGTTTTTCGTGTAGCCCCCATAGTGCGCAAAATCGCAATATCTTGGCCTTTGTCTTTAACCAACATAATAAGGCTGGAGATAATATTAAACGCTGCAATCAGGATGATCAGCGTCAAAATCGTAAACATCACATTACGTTCTACTTGCAGCGCTGTGAAGAAAGAAGCATTGGATTGCTGCCAATCGGACACCCAGTATGCTTCCGGCACAATTGCATCTACATCTTGACGAATCATCCTGACATTGTCAGGTGTATTGATAAAGACTTCGATACCTGTGACGGCATCGCCCAGCTTAAAGAATTGCTGCATAATGTCCATTGGGGCAAATATGGCTCCACTGTCGTATGTGTGCATTCCAACCTCAAACACGCCACCAATAGTAAAGCGGCGCATACGCGGCACAACACCGAAAGCAGTCTTGGCACCTCGCGGTGAGACAATCGTCAACTGCCCCCCTGCCCTGACGCCCAAAGATTCCGCCATACGCTTGCCGATCAACACATGGTTGCCAGCCTGCAAACTGTCAATAGAGCCATCAATAATGTTGTTTACAATCGAGGAACGGTTTTGCAAATCTTCAAACCGAATACCATGGACCATTGCACCTTGGGCTGAGTTGCCTTTGATCACCATGATCTGGCGTTCTACCAGAGGCGTCGCGGATTTAACCTCGGGCATCTGGCGTAGCTGAGCAGTCAAGTCTTGATACCCTGTGATGGGACGACCATAGATACCAATATGGCCATTAAAGCCTAGAATCTGTTTGGACAGTTCTTCCCGAAAGCCATTCATAACCGCCATGACGATAATCAGTGTGGCCACGCCTAACATAATGCCAACCACAGAAAAGCCAGCAATCACCGAGATGATCCCCTCTTGCCTGCGGGCGCGTAAATATCGAAATGCTATGGTGCGTTCAACAATACCAATCATATTGTCTTTAATTGCTCCTGTAGGAATCCGACAGCGGATTCAAGTGATACATCCTGCTTTTCACCAGTACGGCGACATTTGATCTCAACCGTGCCTTCCTTAAGGCCGCGTGGGCCAATGATTACTTGCCACGGTAGACCAATCAAGTCCATGTCGGCAAACTTCGAACCAGCACTTTCCGAGCGATCGTCATAAAGAGTCTCCATACCCAGATTATTTAATTTCGTGTACAGCTCGTCACAGGTCTGAACACAAGAATCATCGTTATGTTTTAGGTTAATCAAGCCAACGTGATATGGCGCAACACTTTCTGGCCAAACAATACCGTTTTCATCATGATGCGCTTCTATGATAGCGGCAACCAGGCGTGACACCCCAATGCCATAACAGCCCATATGAACCGTCACGGGGCGGCCATCTTGATCTGTGACGTTTGCGCCCATTGGCTTAGAATACTTTGTGCCCAAATAAAAGATATGTCCGACCTCAATACCACGTGCTGTGCGAAGCTCGTCACCTTTAAGAGGGCACTTTTCAGGATCATGCATTTCATCACTGGCCGCATACATCGACATCAAGTCTTTAATGTCTATATCATCAGGCTTCTTGCGTAGATCATCAATTTTGGCGTCATAGAAGATTTCGTTCTCACCAGTATCAGCCAAAACATTGAATTCATGAGACAGGTCGCCACCAATCAGTCCGGTATCGGCTTTAACGGGCAGTCCTGTAATGCCCATACGCAGAAAGGTCTTCATATATGCCGAGAACATTTTCTCATAGCTGATAGCGGCTTCTTCTTCGGTCAGATCAAAGCTATAGCAATCCTTCATCAAAAACTCGCGTCCACGAAGCACTCCAAAGCGTGGGCGAATTTCGTCACGGAATTTCCAGTTGATTTGGTACAGCATCTTTGGCAGCTCGCGATAGCTAAAGATATACTGGCGGAAAACATCTGTTACGACTTCTTCTGCAGTTGGCGCATAGAACATCTGACGATCATGACGATCCTTGATCATCAATGTTTCTTTTCCATAACCGCCGCGGCCACTTTCTTCCCAAAGGGTGGCCGGCTGAATCGTAGGCATTAAAATCTCTTGCGCGCCTGCAGCATTCTGTTCCTCGCGAACGATCTGCTCGATTTTCTTCATGACGCGATGGCCCATCGGCAACCACGAGAAAATACCGCTGGTGGTTTGATGAATCATCCCCGTGCGCAGCATCAATCGATGTGATGCAACTTTGGCTTCAGCTGGGGTTTCACGAAAAATCGGGAGGAAATACTGACTACGACGCATTAGAAAAAATATACCTGTAAAGTTAGAATTGACATCCCCCTACCGTATATTTTTTTACAGGCAGAGTCTAGACATATAAAACGTCTTCGCCTACTTCTTGTCTAATTGAATCACCCCTTTCCAGCCCTTTTTGGGGGGATTCTTCTTAAAGTCCTTGCAGCGTTTTACATACATCTCGGATACCTGATCCTTTCCAAAGCGCTCCATAATCTTCGAGAACTTATCTATCGCCTCGTCCCAACGTTGCTCGAGATATACTTTAAAGGCGTCGCTGAATAGCTCGATAAACTCGATTCGCTCACGGGATGGGAAAAGTGACGGCTCACCCTGCTTCATGCCAACCAGTTCGTATATCTTCTGTCCCTCTTTTTTACCCTTCACAGCCACCACATCCAATGGACGGAAGTGACAGAATCTGTGCGTTTTATCGTATACATCGTGGCTGACAAGAATTTCTGTGCCATATTGCTTGTTCACGCTTTCCAAACGTGCGGATAAATTCACGCCATCTCCTAAGATGGTATAGTTCATGCGATCCGACGATCCCACGTTCCCCACGATGACATCCGCAGTGTGTAATCCTATACGAGTGCGCAACTCGGGCTTGCCTTCTGAACGCCACTTGCGATTTAGGCCTTGCAGCTTTTTCTGGCACTTTAACGCAGCAATACAGCCATTTAATATGTGCTGCTTATCCATAGCTGGCGCGCCCCAGAAAGCCATAATGGCATCACCGATATACTTGTCGATGGTGCCTTTTTCATGCTGAATGATCGAAGTCAGCTCTTCAAAATATTCGGAAAGATGTTGCATCAGCTTGTCAGAAGGATAACTTTCACTGACGGTCGTAAAGTTGGCTATATCGCTGAAGAATATGGTCAACGGACGTTGGCGACCACCAATTTTAACATCTGTGCTTTTTTGCGTCAGCTTGCTGACAATTTCTTTCGGTGCATACTTAGCAAAGGCCTGGATGCTGTTGCGCATGGTGGAGATCGAGGTATTCAACAGCTGCAATTCATATACGCTGGTATCCACTTCCTTGCCGTTCTGCAGGTCAAAGCGTTTGATCTTATCCGCTTCATGCGCCAACTGCACAATAGGCTTTGCGATATTGCGAGAGATAATGATAATCAAGATAATCGACAGCAGGAAGATGATCAGCGAAATCATTACTGTTTCAAATTGGGTTTGCTTGATGGCACCGATAAAGACATCCGAAGGGGCCACAATACCAACCGCCCATTTCTTCTCGAATGTATCAGGGAATTTTGCAAATAAGGCATAATATTCGACGCCATCATGATCAAAGAAAAAGTTTTCTTTTCCATGATTTATATAGTCCTGATAAGCATGCACGAGACGCTTGTCATCCAAGTCATGAATCACCCGAACGCGCACATCGTCATGGTCCACTTCAACGATTAAATCAGGATTCGGGTGGGCAACAAGCTCCCCCCCTTCTGTATCAACAATAAAGGCGATGCCT
Source organism: Alphaproteobacteria bacterium (assembly GCA_049608925.1). GTDB lineage: Bacteria > Pseudomonadota > Alphaproteobacteria > JAGOMX01 > JAGOMX01 > JBMYXZ01. Next base: position 4,840 of record JBMYXZ010000069.1, read on the forward strand.
TCTTCGCCTAGATTGGCTTTTTCAACGAATTTGGCAGTTTCATTGATATCGATATCAACACCCACAACTCCAAAGAATTTACCGGTTGAAGGCTGATTTCCATATCCCGTAAACAGTGGCTGCGACGCAGACAGTCCAGGTCGCCTGCTAAGCGCAAAGATATACACATCACTGAAGCTGAATTTTCGGTCTCGCCTTGCGCCGATATACCAGCTGCGCACCCGGTGGTCGAACATTACCTGAGGAATAGACTCGGTTTCTCGAACAATCCCATTTTCATCAGAATAGCGCCAACTTTCGGTTGTTACGCCGTCTTGTCGGTCAATATAGCGAATAGCAAAGTGAATACCTCCCGGCAACAGATCTGATGGATGAGACCTGTACGTCGATCTTTCATTCATCCGAATAATCTGTAAAAAGTGTCCCGCTTCATCACCAGCGTAAATGCTGGTTAAATAGCTGTGAGAGTTCAATACACCAATCATATACAAAACAATGGCTTCATTGTTATTGTCGATTTGATCGGACTGCGCAATCAGGTAAGCCCCCAAATTAGTCATGGTGCGGGCTTTGTTCATATAGGTCAGGGTATTATCAATCGTGCGCGAGGAAATTTCTTCTAGCAAAACGTTGCTGAACTTAATCGCAGATTTTGTGTTGTTATAATATGAGTACCAGATGATCGAGAACACAGTGGCCATTGTGATCAATACAAAAGCAACAATAATATCGAATTGTAACGATCTACTGCCCCAGAATTTATTAAACGACCCGAATTTCATAAAGCCCCTGTGTTATTTTTATTGCTTATTCTAACGCGGGTGCTGACAAAAAATCCAGTGAATACTGATACCAGTGTCAGGCATAAAAAAACCGCGGCTGTGCAGCCGCGGTTCAGATGTTTTCCATCATTTGTAGGAATTACAGACCCCACTTCTTTTTTTTCTTTTTTAATTTTTTTTCAACTTTTTTAACGACTGGCTTAACTTCTTGCCTTACCTTTTTCTCGGTATCGTCTATTACTGGCTTTGCAGCATGTCTTGCTTGTTTTTCTACACCATCAAAACCTTCTTTTATCTGCTCACTCGCAGAAACACCAACAGCCAAAAACGCAGACAATGCTGCTGCACTTAACAATATATTTTTCATAATCTACTCCTTGCATAATTAACACTCAATCTTTAGCACAATGCCATCCCCTACTCAATGAAGAACATAGATATTATCTTCCTACTCCCTAGTGACGCCCTCCACAAAGAATGGTGCCTTTAATTGACGCGTTCGAATGCGGTTGGCTTGGATTAATACTTGTGTTGGTGCCATTAGCTGACCATTGACCTTGGCCAGCCAGTCTGCAGCTTTGGGACGATGACGTTTGCAATGCAGAATGTGAACATCCTGACCTTCTCGTATCAAGAAATCCGTCACATCAACCATCGATACCCATTGGTTATCAACCGGCATGGATGGACGATTTTCAATCGCTTGCAGTTTTTGAAAGCTTTTATACTGACGTTCTGGCGTACAACCAGTGATAGAAAATGGTGGGCGATGGAAGATACCATTTTCCTGTAGGCTGCCCGAATCGATCACTACATGGGCATGCTTGTGATAACTACAATGCACCAGGTTGTCTTCGGTCAAGCCTAATTGCTGACACAGTTGCTCGAACTGCCCAAAGCAACGCAGCACAGGAGATTGTGCAACTGTTGGATCACTGCTGTCAAAATAGCTACGAACACTATCTCTGATTCCACTTCGGTCTAGAACCTTATTAACAGATGTTGTGGTCTTCTCTAAATGATCTGCCAGTTTTTTAACTGGCAATCTGCATAAATATCCCAGCCATAGCTTGGTTTTTTCTAGATCCGTCCACGTACGACGTAAGTCTTTACTCAATGTACTACTCCCTGTAATGGTTGCGTTTTTTATTGCGTCGCAACATAACTGATAAATAAGCATTGCCCGTAAATTGTCAAATTTTTTGCCCTATTTGTCAGTTGCAAACCCCATATATTGACACAAATTATGAAAAATTTATCTTTAATTGTTGACATTGGGAATATTAAATTTTATTAATAATTCGTTAACAGTTGTTTACTTTTGCAGTCTCTGTAAAGGTTTAGGCCAGGCAACTGGCAATGCAACAGGTGGGTTTCAAATAGTTAATAGGGAGCGGAGTAAATGTCCAATACCTTTCCGGCTCAGCAAGGTCTACCGGCCTGGCAACAAGAGCCATCAACCAGCAGTAATGACACTAATGTCATCCCCATCCCCAAGCGTAGTAGACGAGGCCGCAAAGCACGCAGAGCATCTAGCCATCCATTGCGTGATATTCGCCATGCCAGAGGCATGACACTTGAGGAACTGTCAGACCTTTCAAGTCTGTCGCCCTCTTATCTATCTAGATTAGAGTCTGGGACACGTCGCTTGAATGTCGACACCATCACACGCCTATCGCGCGCTTTAAATTGCGATCCGAGGGATCTTCTAACAGATGGTGATCAGTGGAATATGCCCCAGCTTTCTGGCGCTGCTGCTATGCCTCCTCAGGCGATGCAACCAGCTGCTATACCTCAGATTGGCCAACTTCCTCTATATGGTGCTGTCCAGTTGGGCGGCAATGTGGACTTCAAAAATCCTTTAAGCACTATCCCCTGCCCGCAAGAATTGCAGGGTGTGCCCGGTGCGTTTGCTTATATAATCAACGATGACTATATGGTGCCACGCTATCGCCCAGGTGATCGCCTATTGGTGCATCCTGGCCGTCCCTTGGTTCCGCCCGCAACGGCAGTAATCATTACCAATGACCACCAAGCGATTGTCGGGGAATTCGTCGGCTGGCGCGAGGAATCTGACGAGCCTGGCGCCGATCAATGTCTTGAGCTAAAGCGCTATCGTGATGATTCTGGCGAAGTTGGATCTTACGGGAAGGTCTTAATCCCAACCCGCAATATCTTTAGCATGGGACGCGTTGTAGGTTGCGTCGAAGCCTAACTCTGTGGGCGATAGATACAGGTA
>JBMYXZ010000070.1:0-7596 GCA_049608925.1 Alphaproteobacteria bacterium
GCGTAAAAAGTCCTAAATCAACAAGGTTTTCCCTTTATTACTCTATACTCCGACTTTCCGCGGCTTGACCGCGGAATCCATTTTTTACAATTTTTTCAATATTTTATGTGGTTATCAAACCTTGATAACTTGCATATTTCCTTATGATGGGCTTTATGATGGGCTTTACCGATTGCTACAGACTCAAGAAGATATTTGATGCAAGCTAAATAATTAAATGGATTCCGCGGTCAAGCCGCGGAAAGTCGGAGTCTGTGGGGCTGAGGGAAGATAGCCTTAAAATCAGCAAGGCTTTCCCGCCGTTCTAAATTATTCTCCATCTTTATAGCGCGCCGTTCATAGTGTGTAGAAACCCAATTGGGGGGTATCTTCTTTTGTCTGCACAAAGCCAGCATTTACTTCCTTATGTCATCGTCCAGTCTTGTCATTGCTATCACTACACCTGAGGCGTTGACTTCACCATTGAATTAGCCCTTGATGTGCATAGTATATACATGATACTGATTCAACTATTACAACATTATTATATTATAAGGTATACAATGAAAAAATCTTATTTAGTACTCTCGATTCTTGCAATCTTATCTTCCTTATCCTCAAATTTAAGAGCCAGTGAGAAGCTTAAGTCCTTTTATCCCCCAGAGCATTTTTATAATCCATACAAATCAAAGGAAGTACCGCATGTAAAAGTTACTGTTCCTCAAAGGCTTTCTGTGCCTTACTTTGCTGGAGATCTTGACAGAGAATATGCTGAAAGAGGTGGCCCCGGGTGCCCAGCAGTCGTGTTTAATATTCCTTCAGATCGTCGCGCTAGGACTTTTTACATCCAGGAGCCTGGAATATACCATATCCCAAAGGGGATGTCCTTGCAGGCAGAATCTTCTGAAAGTATTGTAATAAATGATGATTACACCACAAAGCTCGGGGAAAATTATACACTAAATAACGATACTGCAATTACTATGAAACATGCATATTATATTAAAATATTCATGGGTGATAAAAGAGATAAAAAGTTTCCTAAGGTATATGTTATTCCTTGGACTTTAGATCTAAGCCTTTTTGAAAAAATGCATCAGGAGCAGGGTGTTAGTTTGCTTCAGAAGCTTGTAAGAGCAACCAGTGGCTGGCGCTGTGTGCCTGATAATATAAGCTTGTTATCAACGGAAAAATCAGAAATGCTGTTTACGCATGTCAATGCTGAGAGTACCTATTTTCCATATCTAAATACTGTTGGGAATTATCCGCCAAAAAAATTAAATTAAGTCCATACTATGCCTGCTTTGTATAAGGATACGAAGCAGGCTAGACCTTCCTAAAACAGTAAAAATACCGATTATTTCCCAGCTTTATGGCGCGGCGTTCATAGCGTGTAGAAACCCAATCTGCCGGTGGGGTGTGAATATCTTCTTTTGTCTGCACGAAGCCAGCTTCTTTGGTATATTCCAGAATATCTTCCGCGTAGGCGTCATCATCGGTGGCAAAACGAAACACGCCGTCTTGCTTTAGGATACGTTTTAGGTGATGCAGTAAATCAGTCTGAGCCAGACGCCTTTTCTGATGGCGCTTTTTAGGCCATGGATCTGGAAACAGCATGTCAATGCGATCAATTGTCGAATCCGGAATGTGTGGCAGCAGATCGCGGATGTCATTCGGATAAAGACGTATGTTGGCAAGCTCTTCGGTGGCAATGCCCCCTAACAGCGTAGCAACACCATTTAAGAAAGGTTCTGCCCCCACAAATGTAATATCTGGGTTGGCTTTTGCTTGTGCTGCGATATGCTCGCCATTTCCAAAGCCGATCTCGAGCCTAATAGGCGCGGGCAGGGTGCTCCAATCGGTTTCTGCAGATACCTCAATTGCAGGCAGCAAGGTGTCTACCAAGCCTTTTTTATGTGGGGATAGGGGACGGCCTAGGCGGCGCCCATAGAAATTGTACTCTTTACTCATTATATCTTACGTCGATAGCAAATCGTCAGCCCAAGGCCGAATATCAGCACAAGAGCAATTAACATCCAATTACGATAGGTTGAATATAAGGTGCCTTCGGCAATATGTCCAGGAATGCTGGCATCGATAATGCCTTCGCTGTTCAAAGGCAGGTGCTGTAGGATATTCCCATAAGCATCAATGACAGCTGATATCCCCGTATTTGCCCCTCTGATCAGTGGCAAGCCTTCTTCAATAGTGCGAACGCGTGCTTTCAGCAAATGCTGATAGGGACCAGAGCTGTCGCCAAACCAGGCGTCATTAGTGATGTTTACCATCCATTCCGGGCGCTCGTCCTTAGGATACTGCTGTCCGGGATACATGGCTTCTGAGCATATTGTTGTGCTAAATGGCGGCAGGTTGCCCAATCCTTCAAAGGTCTCGGGCCCATCACCACCCACAAAGTCATACTCTCCGGCAGTTATCTTGGTGATAAAGTCTGGAATCAGCCAGCGCAACGGGACATACTCGCCAAAGGGAACCAGCGTATGCTTGTCATACGTGCCGCGAATCTTACCCTTATCATCTATCACAAACAAGGTGTTCCAAAAGCGCTTAGTATCATCATCCCGGCGTGTTGAGCCCAAAATTGTGAAAGTGTTGTCCGGCAGGTGCAAAGACATAAAGCTTCTTAGCTGCGGCAGCTCGGCGATATAACCATAAATAGCCGACTCTGGCCAGACAATGACATCGATGGGTTGCTCGGCCGGTAAAGCAGACATGCGCAGCATCTGGTGAAAGAATTGCCGGTGATCATTGGTGTGCCAACGTTCTTCTTGCGAAATATTTGGCTGTACGATGCGCACGAAAGTATCAGTTTCCGGTATCGGTTGTTGCATGCGAAAGTCGCCATAAAAATATCCAGCGCCTGCAAGAATCAGAACCGATAGCATAGGGATTAGCTTACGGGTGTAGAGGATGCTGGCACCGAATACAGTCAGCAAGCTCAAGCCATAAATTCCAAATACTGACGTTAACTGTAGAATCTCGGCGATGCGCTCCCAGGTATACCCCATTAAGTTCCAAGGAAAAGGCAGAAAGACGTGTCCGCGTACCCATTCTCCCGCTAGCCATAGCAAAGAAAAGCAGAAGACCCGTGCTAGACGGTATTCCCACCGAATCAGCTTAAGGGGTAGGGCGGCAACGCCAATGAACAAAGCATTCAGCATAGGGATGCCAATTAGCGCGAGGGGAACCAACCAGTAAAAGCGTTCAATATCAACCCCTAGGGAAAAGGTGACCCAATAGAGGCCTATCAAGTAATAGCCGAATCCAAAGCTGGTGCCCAATATGAAATAGTTTTTATAGGTCTGGTGGTTGGCATGACTTAACAACCATAAGAAAGCGGGAAAGAATACAAAGGGCGCAACAAAAATGGATAGGGGTGGCATGCTGGTGCCAAGCCCAAGCCCGTAGACAAATGCAAGAAGTATAGACGTATAAAATTTCATAACAATTTAGATTTAGCAAAATCAATTAAATAGAGCAACAGGCAATAAAAAAGCCAGAACTTTCATTCTGGCTTTTTGTAACGTTAGATATACGTTGAACGGTATTCTTAGAATGCCATCCATTTTGACAAGATCGCCAACATCAGCAATGCAACGATGTTGATAATCTTGATCATTGGGTTAACCGCTGGACCTGCAGTGTCCTTGTATGGGTCACCCACAGTGTCACCAGTTATAGCAGCCATGTGCGCTTCTGAACCTTTGCCACCATGGTTACCGTCTTCGATGTACTTTTTCGCGTTATCCCATGCACCACCACCGGATGTCATAGAGATAGCAACGAACAGACCTGTTACGATTGTACCCAGTAGCATAGCGCCCAGTGTTGTAAAGGCTTCGTTAGGGCCAGCAAGATAGTACACACCAAACCAGACAACAGGTGATGCAAGAACAGGCAGTAGAGATGGTATGATCATCTCACGGATAGCTGACTTAGTTAGCAAGTCAACAGCTTTACCGTATTCAGGTTTAGCTTTACCGGTCATAATGCCTTTGATTTCCTTGAACTGGCGGCGTACCTCGGTAACGATTTCACCAGCAGCACGGCCAACAGCAGTCATCGCCATGGCGCCGAATAGGTACGGCAACATACCACCAAGGAATAGACCAACCACAACATATGGGTTCTGTAGGTTAAAGTCTACAGTAACACCAGGGAAGTAGTATGTAAGGTCTTCTGTGTATGCTGAGAACAGAACCAATGCAGCCAAGCCAGCTGAACCAATCGCGTATCCCTTTGTAACCGCTTTTGTTGTGTTACCAACAGCATCCAAAGCGTCAGTTGTTTTACGAACATCTGCAGGAAGCTCTGCCATTTCAGCAATACCACCAGCGTTGTCTGTAACTGGTCCGTATGCGTCAAGAGCAACTACCATACCAGCAAGTGCCAACATTGTTGTCGCTGCAATTGAAATACCGAATAGACCAGCATTCTGAGATGCAACGATAATTCCCACACAGATCACGATAACTGGCAGAGCTGTTGATTCCATTGAAATCGCCAGACCGCTGATGATGTTTGTTGCGTGACCACTGGTTGAAGCTCTTGCAACACTGCGCACAGGACGGAACTCAGTAGAAGTGTAGTACTCAGTGATCCAAACAATTAAACCAGTTACTGCAAGGCCAACAAGGGAGCAATACAACAAGTTCATACCAGTAATCTGCATACCATTGACCATGAATGCCTCGTTAAAGCCAAGCATGTGATGCGTTACAAGAACAATCAAACCACCTGATATTACGGTAGTCGCTATAAAGCCTTTGTAAAGAGCCGCCATAATGTTGTTGCCAGAGCCCAAGCGAACAGCAAATGTACCCAGAATAGAACCGACGATACAAACACCGCCGATAACCAATGGATACGCCATTAGAATTTCACGCATTGCCTCGGAAGCAAACAGAGCAGCCAAAACCATGGTTGCCACAACTGTAACGGCATAGGTTTCGAATAAGTCAGCAGCCATACCTGCACAGTCACCAACGTTATCACCAACATTGTCAGCTATAACAGCTGGGTTGCGAGGGTCATCTTCAGGAATACCGGCTTCAATCTTACCAACCAGGTCAGCACCAACGTCTGCACCCTTAGTAAAGATACCACCGCCCAAACGTGCAAAGATAGAAATCAATGAAGCACCAAAGCTAAGCGCTACAAGAGCTTCCAAGATTTCGCGTCCTTCCATGCCGATGCTCATCAGATACATGTAGTATCCAGCAACACCCAACAGCGCCAGTCCTACAACCAACATACCTGTGATTGCGCCAGATGAAAACGCGATGTTCAACGCCAGGCCAAGACCTTTACGAGCCGCTTCGGCTGTACGAACGTTTGCACGAACAGATACGATCATACCGATGTAACCAGCAAGACCAGATAGAACTGCACCGATAACGAAGCCAATCGCCACGTGCATGTTAAGAAGATAAGCAAGAGCAGCCGTCACAATCACACCAACCAAAGCGATTGTTGTGTACTGACGGTTCAAATAGGCCATAGCGCCTTCTTGAATTGCCCCAGCAATTTCTTGCATACGTTTCGTTCCTGCGCTAGCAGCGAACACTTTTCGAGCGGCAAATAAGCCGTATAGAAGGGCTAGAACTCCTGCGAGCAAAACACCCATATAAAGATTCATCATGTCTTATTTTTCTCCATTGAAAGATTTATAGAATCCCAATTTTGATGACTTACTAACACGCCTGAAATTGAATTACAAGTGGATTAGAAGTAGACAATATTTTAGGCGGATTAGCGTGTTAAATTTACTCGGGAGGTAGATCTTTTTTGCGTTTTTTTATCGGAGGCTCTTCGAACATAAGCGTACACATATCAGGGATTATTTCCATATTTTGCATTATGCTGTTAATGCTATAATCCAAATGCTTTTTTTTAACGATTTGTATTTTTTGATATAAATCTAAAATTCTTGGACTAAAAGGTATTCTTTGCTGCAGCCATATTTGTACAATTTCCATGGACTTAATGCTAGTTTGATAATACAGCTTTTTATATTCCAATTCTGGATGATATTCAGCGGCATTATATGCATTTTGTGCATAAATCAGCATAAGCCTACAAAATAATACAGAGTCTTTCTCACCAGCATAAGAAGTTAGCGCTTTAAAGGAATGATAGGTAGCTGTGCAAAACAACGATTTTGGGGAAATGGGCATTTCAGTCAGTATCTTTTGAGCTTTAAAGCCAATGCGGCCCAGATCAATATAGACACTACAAGGTGCTGATTGACCATGAAAGCTATAGCATTGATGAACTTTATTCAAACAATCCCATGCTTTGTTTAGCATTATACCTTTATTAACTTCATCAGGATTTACATAATATCTCCAATATTTAACTGCACTTTGATGAAATATGGCGGCATATTCAGCAGTCATTTTGCCAATTTGCGTCCTCAGCGTAATGCTCTCAAAATGCATATCCAGTAATCTTGCCGCACAACCAATCTGGATTTCTCTATCTAGATTGTCTCTATCACCAATCCAGTTATAATTCTTTCCAGTCTGTACAGATATACGTCGACCTAACTTTTCCAGCAGTTCAAGAGATATGTTCGCCCTGAATCCCAGTACTTCCTGGATACCCATAGCGATTATCATTGAATAATACGAGCCCAACACTGCTTTATGCACTCCATATTGCTTATTCCACATTACCTGGCCATTTATAACCCTTAGGATACCATTTGGTTTGCTTAAGTTACCTAGAGATGTTTCCACAAAAGTTTCAAGATTTTCTAAGGCGCGCGGAAGATGACACAGATCTTTGAATAACTGTTCGGTATCAGCAGCTACAAGATAATTCGTCATAGCTTTATTATCTTTAGGATATGGTGCCTCAGAAGCTTTTAAATCAAATGCAAACAGCGATAATAAAATGAATAAATATTTCATGTTAATTCATCAGATCGCTGATTGCCATATTATCGACATTGGTTGGTGATGATTGCGGCGATGTTGCAGCATCCGACAGGCTACACCAGGATGCATCTTCTTCAAATATTCCAGACTCTTCAGTTAAGTTATCACAAAACTGCTTTTCAGCAAATTCCACTACGATATCATAAATTAACTTATCAAATGTTCTCAATTTCAGGTGCTTTTTCTTTATCGATTCAAACTGCAACCTGTATTGCGCACTAACACCTTGTGCGCCCTCAATGTGAGATATTTTTTCCAAAATATCTTGAATGCAGTTCATGGCCTTTTTATAGGCGGTGGCTTTTTTTTCTGGGCTATCTGCAAAGTTACCCATTGCCTCCCAACAAGCGGAAACTCTGCCACAAAAGTTAATATATAGATTATGTGTTTTATCGCCTTCATATGTTTCCATGGCGCGTATACCATGCTTTATGCAAGCTTCAAAGCGTTCGTATTTTTCTATCTTATTGCATCTGATAATACAGCTTTCTTGCCATGTTCTATCAAATAACGATGACAAAAGCATAAACGGTTGGCGTTGCTTTATCGCTTCAAACAATCGATGGCAATGCCTTAGAGCATCCGCAGACTTTGTTATGTGCTGAAGCTTCTTTCTTCTCGAGGTTGATAGGCAAAATTCCATAAAACTATCTTCAGA
>JBMYXZ010000071.1:0-7125 GCA_049608925.1 Alphaproteobacteria bacterium
TGTCCAGAGCTCTTTTTAGTCTCTACTAACTCTGCATAGGGGTGCTGAGCCAACGCTTTAATCTTGCGAGCCCTGTAAAAATCCATTTGAGGCACTGCTCTAACCCCCTCAACCTTCTCGGGCTGAACGGGTTTCAGAATTACGGATAAATTTATACAATCTCCATGCTCGCCATGCTCAATAAAGCTGTAATTCCACTCTTGATCTCGAGGGTTGTAAAATCTTTGGTTAAAGTATTGGTGATCTATAATTTCTAAACCAACTCCCTTAAATACGTTGGCAAGTGATTTGAGATTAGGCAGGGAGAAACCCTCGCCTTTCATCTGAGGGCAGTTTCTTCCATCCACACGCCACGGATCCTGCACTTGCAGTTCTTCTTGCAATCGTACAGCAGCCCTATTGAACAACCTTCTTGTAAAATCACTGTATTCCTTTGAGTCCTTATTTACCTGTCCATTTAGTTTTGCGCGGCCAATAGCCAAGTGTGCAGCATATAGGGAAACATATTGCGTCTCACCAAATTGCCCACGCAGCAGTTTATAGAGAGGTTCAACCCCCGGGTACTCATAGAATTCTTTACCAACAAAGTTCGCATCCTTTTCCAATATCTTCATCATATTTTGGAAAAGCTGATCCCATTGTTGCGGCGAAACTTGCAGTCTATCTAGCGGCAAAATCCCCATGAAAAATGGAATAAGTCTGTATATTTCATAGCGCTTAAATGCTGCATCAACATCATGATCATGAGCAAAGCTAGGCAACAGCCAACTTGGAGCCTCAATTCCATCTGTTAAGCCACACATATGCAACTGGCCATCATCCTTAAGATAAGACCTTAGATGTTGCAATGCTGGCTTCATTTTACCACATGGCAAAAAGTGCCAGACATTAAACATGCCTATCAGTGAAAACTTGATATCACACCTGAATTTCTGGGTTACATCATGAACGTTAAATTGTGTGTTTCGTGGAGCACCCTTTCTAGCCTTTTGTATTTGGGACTTAGACAGGTCCAAGCCATAAAAGGTAAGCTTAGGAAACTTGCGTGCCATTTTCTTAAGCATACGCCCTTCCCCACAGCCAAAAATGGCAACATTGCTTTCATCAGGAATTTTTTTAAGTCGCAGTAAGAACTGCTCTTCAACATGCCCCAGATGGGGAAACAAAAAGCCATGCTTCCTGTTGTCTGCCGTTACGATTTCAGAATCATATGTATACACTTTTGTAGTTGCATTAGAAGGTATATCCGTAATTATTAATGCAATAAATAAATATAGAATTCTCATTTTAATATAAACCTGTTAAATAAAACCTGTAAAACATAGCATAGCTGTAATATTTTGTCTAATTTGAAATGATTGCAAAAAAGCATGTTCTGTGGCATTGTCATCGCAAAGATTAATACCTAGGGAAAAGATGCCACACCATAGTCTTCATATTGTTATTCTGGCTGCTGGAAAAGGAACCAGAATGAATTCGTCGGTTTCAAAGGTTTGCCACCCCATCGGTGGACGTGCGCTGCTGGATTATGTGCTTGATACAGCGCAACGTCTGCAACCAGCAAAAATCACCTGCGTTGTCTCACCTGATATGCCGCAGGTTGAGCAACTGATTAAAAACCGCAATGTGCCAAATATCAATATAGCTTACCAACGCTCTCAAGAAGGCACTGGCCATGCTGTTCTGGCGGCTCGAGACTTTATAAAAGGCTCAACCGATGATTTGATGGTTCTGTATGGCGATACACCGCTATTGACCGCAGATACCCTGCAAGAACTGGTGACACAGCGTCAGTCAGAAGATAATCCTGCCGTCGTCGTCCTAGGTATGATTCCAAGCGACCCCAATAACCAGTATGGTAGACTGGTCCTGGATGATGATGATTGTGTCGAGGAAATTGTCGAATATAAAGTGGCTTCTGAAGAACAGCGTTTTATCCGCCTGTGCAATTCAGGTGTCATGTTGATTGATGGCGACCATGCCCTCGATATGCTTGATAAGATTGATAACAAAAATGCCCAGCAAGAATACTTGCTGACCGACGTAGTCGCCATTGCGCGCGCTGCAGATCGTAAGGTACACTATGTTGAAGGCGATGAAGACGAGCTGTTAGGCATTAACTCTCGCGTAGATCAAGCCCTTGCAGAAGACACCCTACAGCATCGTTGGCGCGTGGCAGCCCTAGAGCAAGGCGTCACCATGACAGATCCTGCCAGCGTCTTTCTAAGCTTTGATACTAAAGTGGGCAAAGACGTGACAATCCAGCCAAATGTATTCATCGGACCAGGGGTAACCATCGAGGACGGAGTGACCATTCGGTCAAACTGCTACATCCAAGAGGCATACTTACATAGCGAATGTGTCGTTGGACCATTTGCACACATCAGACCAGGGTCGAACATTGGGTCAAAGGCAAAGATTGGTAACTTTGTTGAGATCAAGAAATCAGACATTCATGAAGGTGCTAAGGTCAATCATCTTAGCTACATCGGCGATGCCGAAGTTGGTGAACGTGCCAATATTGGTGCCGGGACCATAACCTGCAACTATGACGGCTTTGAAAAGCACCGTACAAAGATTGGCTCGCAAGCCTTTATTGGCTCGAACAGTTGCTTAGTAGCGCCCGTGGATATCGGTGACAAGTCAATTGTCGGTGCTGGCAGTGTCATCACGCGTAAGGTTCTCCCCGATGCCTTGGCATACAGCCGCCCTCCTCAACAAGAGATTATCAGCGGTGCGACGCGTTATCGTCGTAAAAGAACAAAACTTAAAGTTGTAAATAAATAAGGTTTTTCATATGTGTGGAATTATTGCAATCAACAGTAACAGTGCAGCGGCCAATCGTATCGTCGAAGGTCTGCAAATTTTGGAATATCGCGGCTATGACTCGGCAGGTGTTGCCACTTGGATGGACGGTAAGATCGACCGCAGACGCGCTAAAGGCAAGCTGGTAAATTTACGTGAAGAGCTTACAAAGTCCCCTCTGTCTGGCAATATTGGTATTGGCCACACCCGTTGGGCAACCCACGGTGTGCCTAGCCTGCACAATACGCACCCACATGGCAATGATCGCATTGCTTTGGTGCATAATGGAATTATCGAAAATCACGAAGAAATCAAAGCCGAGCTGGCAGCCAAAGGGGCTGAATTTGAGAGCGAAACCGATACGGAAGTCCTTGTCCGTCTGATTGAAGACTATATAGACCAAGGCCATCAAGCTCATGAAGCAACCTTTGCTGCGCTGGATCGCGTTGAAGGATCGTTCGCGATTGCAGTCATCTTTGCGGACAACCCTGACACTATTATCGGCGCACGCCAAGGCAGCCCGCTTGTCTTAGGATATGGCGACGGTGAAATGTTCTTGGGCTCTGACAGTTTGGCGCTTAGCCATTGGACACGCCGCATATGTTATTTGGACGATGGCGACCGTGTGATTGTCACGCGCGATAATGCACGCATTTATGACGCTAAGAACCAAGAGGTCACACGCCCCATTAAACAGCTGAGCCCTAACGAGTTCATGGTGTCTAAAGGGGAATACAATCACTTTATGTCCAAGGAAATCCACGAACAGCCAGATTGCATCCAGCGTGTTCTATCGACATATCTGTCGGAAAACCATGATGCACTGAATGTACCCGAGCTGCCTTTTGACTTGGCAAGCGTTTCACGCATCACCATTATTGCTTGTGGCACAGCTTATTATGCAGGTGCCGTGGCAAAATATTGGTTCGAGCAAGTGGCCCGCATCCCTGTGGAAGTCGACATCGCCTCAGAATTCCGCTATCGCGAAGGCCCAATGCCGGAAAATGGACTATCGATATTTATCTCTCAATCAGGGGAAACAGCCGATACGCTAGCAGCATTTGAATATGCAAAAAGCCAGCAACAGCACACACTTGGCGTGGTGAATGTTGAGGAAAGTACTCTTGCACGCGAAGTTGACGCGGCCTTATTTACGATGGCTGGCCCTGAAGTGGGCGTTGCGTCAACCAAGGCCTTCACAACCCAGCTAACTGTCTTGGCTTGCCTTGCTTTGCAAGCAGCCGTTAAACGTGGTGCAGTGTCAGAGGCTCAATTACAAGAATACTGCCACGACTTAACGACCTTGCCAGAATTTGTGCGCCAGGCTATCAACCGCGAACAAGCGCTGCAGGATGTTAGCCACGATCTGGCTGCAGCCAGAGATGTACTTTACCTTGGCCGCGGCATGAGCTATCCCATTGCACTAGAAGGCTCGCTAAAGCTGAAGGAAATCAGCTATATTCACGCTGAAGGGTACGCAGCCGGCGAAATGAAGCACGGCCCGATTGCGTTAATAGACGAGCATGTACCGGTGGTAGTTGTCGCCCCAACGGATGATTATTTCTCGAAGACTGCTTCAAACATCCAGGAAGTTATCGCGCGTCGCGGCAAAGTTATTATGATCTCAGATAATGAAACGCTGGCGGGCGAAGACATGAAGACGGTTGCGATGCCACATGTGCCTGACTTTATTTCACCGATTGTCTATGCAATCCCCATGCAGCTGTTGGCTTATCATACCGCAGCAATTAAAGGCACAGACATTGACCAGCCCAGGAACTTGGCAAAGTCAGTAACCGTTGAGTAAAAGTATTTTGCGGGAGATTGGGGCGGTGTGTAAAATGCACCGCCACACTCCGACGCTTCGCGGCTTGCCCATAACTGTCCGGGATAATTTTTGATGAGGGGAAAACATTGCTATCTAAGGATTTCCTCCACTCATCACCCCACACTCCGACTTTCCGCGGCTTGACCGCGGAATCCATTTTATTATTTTATTTCAACATTTTAATTGGAAATCTGTATAGAATTGGGCCTCCATCAATACGTAAAGAACATCAAATCTATTCATGAATTAGAATCTCCAAAGAATTCAACGAACAGGAGGAAACCTGCAAGTTATCAAGATTTGAAAACTGCATAAAATACTAAAAAAATTGCAAAAAATGGATTCCGCGGTCAAGCCGCGGAAAGTCGGAGTGTGTGTAGTTGAGTGTAGGCAGTTTTGGAACAACTTGGAATTTCCCACCGTTCTAATTTATCCCGGACGATTATGGGGCAAGTCACGGAGCGTCGGAATGTGGGGTAGAAGTCGAAAAAAGCCCCGAAAGAACTTAGACTTTACTGCTATCCTCACAAACTCCCCCCATTCTCAAAACGCATGACGCCTATGCTTAATATGCACTGGTATAATTCAAAATAAATCATATATTCATTATAGTCTTGCTGACATTATTAATTTTATTAAAAGGTATTTATTATGAATAAACGTATTTTAACACTTGCTCTGTTGGCTTCTGTAGCAACAGGCTCAGCTCTTATGGCTTCTTCAAGTGAAGAATTGGGCGGCAATGATAACTCTGCTCCAAAGAAAACAATGCAATTAGTTCTGGCTGAAGAACAGGCACCTAGCGATGAGGAAAAAGCTATTGTTCCTACTAGCGCCAAGCCATATGCCGTAGGTGATTTCATTGGTAGTGCAATTCGCAAGCATCTCTCAAAAGAGCAACTTGCGAAGGTAAATGCTGCTCAAAAGATCATTGACCCTGAAAACAAGTATAATACTCTAACTGCTGCCATAATCGCTGAAGGTCCTACAAAAGTTGCTCCAATTCTTCAGAAGCTTGGAATTGACCCTGAAAATATTGGATTGATCATTCAGGCATCTATGCACAAACAAGGTGGATGGAAATCTACACTTGCATCAGGTTCTCGCATGCTGGCTAACTTCTTGTCTCGCGGAAAGAAAAAAACAATGACCGGATTGTGTCTGTCTGCGCCTAAAAATGAGGATGAAGAAAAAGCTGCACCTGCATCAACAGGTCCAATTATTGAAAAAATTGTGAGCGATGAAGAAGAAAAAGATCAGATTCTAGCTATCGAAGCTGCCCCCGTATCAACTGAGAAAGAAGAGGTTGTTTCTGAAGAAGCTAATGAGAGCCCTAAAGGTCCACAATTTCCAAAAGTAGATGTATCACAGCTTCCTCCTCCACCAGTGCTTCCAGTTCAAGTGAAGACTACAGATAAAATATCGGTAGAAGCAAAAAAAGATCCTGCTACAGGTAGGAATAATCTTCTTGAAGCAATTCGCCAAGGAACAGCTCTAAACAAGGTTGTTGCTGAAAAAGCTGAAGAAAAAGCTGACGTTCCTGCAGGATTTAATACAGAAATGCTTGCTGCTCGTAGGGCTGCAATCACTGACAGCAGTGATGAAGAAAAATCTGACGATGGTTCTTGGTCTTCATAAGACTTACGTCTTCCAAAACCTAAAAACAGCCGGGAGTACTCTCGGCTGTTTTTTTATGCGTTTGATCATCTAATATAAAGCCCCAACCCACTTCCAGCAAAATAATAATTGAAATTATGCGTAATTAGTGTACTTTGTGCATCAATGTTATTATGATATTTTGTAATTATGAAAATTATTTATTCTATTCTATTCGCTATTGCGATTTTTTCCTGCCATGCCAGTGAAGGCGAAAATCTTGTTAATACTTTAAACCTAAAAAGATATCTTATAAAACAGGATATTTCATCGCTGATCGAGGAATTTCATCAGCATGGAAATGCGCCTGAAATTCTTGAAAATTTTATTCAAAGAAACTTTGAGAATCAAAAAGAAAAACCTCTTTTTTTCAAAGATCAAATACGAGGTATTTACAAAGTAAATGTCGAAAATTTATACGGCTGTAATACAGAATATCTAAAAGCCTATAAATCCTTGATGGTTGCTTTGTGCTTGCAAAATGCGTTTAACCTAAACATTCAAATAGATGGCTATCAAGTGACCAGGCTAGCAGGACACTTTGCCTGGCATTTTCAAGATACTTTTCACTGGATGAGAGAAATCACCCCCAAAAGCCCTATTATTCCTCTAGAGGACTACTTTGAAAAAGGGCATGCTCTTCTGCAAAACCTCTTAAGTCTGGAAAGTGTCAGTGATGTTTTACAACACCGGCAAAGAATTTACAGGCTAAGAATAAGCTTGATTCCGGCTTTGAAAAAGGCCTCTGAAGATAGTGGTAAAGGTAAAGCTGACACAAAGGGGAATAAAGCTAAAAAGGCTAAAAAAGATGAAAAAGTTGTGGATGCAGACTTTGA